>NZ_JAZUMY010000013.1:0-47341 GCF_045603845.1 Methanobrevibacter sp. | reverse complement strand
GTCTAGGGGTATGATTCCTCTTTGACGTGGAGGAGATCACGAGTTCGAATCTCGTTCGGTCCATATGCCATGGTAGTTCAGATGGGAGAACGCTAGACTGAAGATCTAGATGTCGCTGGTTCAAGTCCGGCCCATGGCATTACTAATTTTCTATTTTTTTTACAGATATCTTAAACTCTTTTTAAAATTAGTTTCTTTTAAAATAATTAATGGTGACGGTTTTTTTCAATTTATCTGCCTAAGGTTATTGGTTTTGGTTTGATTTGTGTGTTTTCCCTTAATTCCTTGTATTTGGAAACGATCTCATAACCGTTATTTGATGCCACAATGTCTGCGCCTGCAGTCAATACCTGGTGTGTTAATTTCCAAATGTCAATACCGTCATAGACTTCTATTTTTGTTTTTGGAGCATATTTCAGGAAAATATTGATGTCATTGACAATTTCATAGATATGATTTGGAGTAATGAATCCTGTTGATGTTTTGATATAGTCAACGCCCGCATTTTCAAGTCTTATGACAATATTTGCTTTCTGTTCGTCTTGAAGGACTTTGCTTTCGATAATCATTTTTAATGTCTTATCTCCAATTGCCTCTTTCAATGATTTGGCTTCCTCTTCTATCAAATCATATTTTTCACTTGCAACATGATTTAAGTTTATTACAGCATTGATTTCATCTGCCCCATTTTCAATCAGTGAAGCAGCTTCAGCAATTTTCGATTCTGTATTTTCACATCCTAATGGAAATCCAACAACACTGCCTACTTTTGTATCGCAATCAGCCAATATTTCGCTGGCTAATGGAACGTATGTGGGATTAATGGTTACTGCATTGAAGTTCATTTCATGAGCCTGCATCAGAAATTCCTTCATTTCAGCTTCACTAATCATGTTATTTAAATTTGTGTAATTAATAACACTTGCAAGGTGTTTTGAATTTTTTACTCTGTACATATTACCACTCTATTTATTATTTTTGTTAGTTAATATACGAATGAAACTATATATAACTTTTGTCTTGTTTTTTTAATTTAATTTTTTTGCCATATATGGTCCTTTCCTTTCATATCCGAATTTGCGATAGTAATTTCTTGAACCGATACCACTAATGATGGCAATTTCATCTTTATCATTGTCAATAGCCAGATTTTCTGCTTCTTTTAATAATTTCTCACCAAAGCCTGTGTGCTGTCCTATTGACGGATTCTTATCTCCAATCTGAATCATATTTCCGTAAACGTGAAGCTCACGGATAAGGGCGGTTTTATCAGTAATTTCCGGCCTGTATGTATTTTCGGAAGGGAGTCTGAATCTTAAAAATCCGGCAATGCTTTCCTCATTAACATCTTCGATTGAAATGAATGTTTCTTCACCGCCGCATGCAGCGTATGATTCTTTAAATAGTTTAAAATCGTCCAAAATATAATTCTGACGGGTTTTTTTATGTCCGATTTCACGGCAGCGTATGCATTGGCAGTTAATGTCATGCTCTTCCAGTTTGTTGTATACGAGTTCGCCGAGGTTGGATTTTTGAACGCCGGCCTCAATTAATGTGGACGGAATATCTCTTTGAATGCGCATTGTCCTGACCCATTTCGGAAGTATTTTTTTAATCTCAACAATCAGTTCAACCGCTTCCTCATCGGTATATGGACTGTAAATGCCTTCTTTCCACATATCATACAATTCACTGCCTTTCGTTACCAGACAGGGATAAATCTTAAGCATGTCGGGCTTGAAGTTTTCATCGCTGAAAAGCTGCTTGAACATTTTCAGATCTTCTTTCTGGCGAACGAATAATCCCGGCATCATATGCATTGCTACTTTGATTGCGGAATCTCTTAAAAGCTGATTGGCTTCAATGACATCAGCTATTGTGTGGCCTCTTTTGACTTTAGTGTATAATTCATCTGATAATGTCTGAACACCTAATTCGACTCTTGTAACACCAAAATCAAGCATTCTGTTGATATGTTCCTTTTTACAGTAGTCAGGACGTGTCTCAAAGGTCATTCCAACACATCTGACTTTGGAATTTTCATTGGCTATTTGGGCATCATCAATTAATACATAGTCAGTTGGAGGATATGTTTTGAGAATTCCTTTTTCAAGGTCTCTAATCAGAGGTTTATTTATTTCAAATTCGGCATTATTTTCAAGTATTAATCCGAAATCGGTCATTGCCTTAAGGCATTGTGATACAAACCATTCCTGATAACATAGATCTCTTGAAGGGAAAGTTCCTCCCATAATTATCAGTTCAACTTTATCAACCGGATGGCCTATCTTTTTAAGCTGTGACAGGCGATTGAAACATTGGACATAAGGATGATATTCAAACATTCTGCCTCTTAATGCTGCAGGCTCTTCACCGGTATAGCTTGGCGGAGCAATATCGCTTTCAGGACAATACATGCATCTTCCGTGTGGGCATTTGTGGGGATGGCACATTACGGCAACTATTGCAACACCGGATTTTGTTCTTGTCGGTTTCTTCTTTAAAGTATCTGAAACAAGCTCTTTTTCATCTTCTGTTGCATATTCAAGAATGTCTGCATTGCTCATGAATCTTGATAATTTCATTTCCCTGCAGAGTTGCCTTTTTTTCACTTCTAAATCACGTCGAGTGGATATTCTACCTTCAATAATATCATTGATAATAATTCGACATGCATCTTTCATCGTTTTTCACCTATATAATATATAATAGTTAATTTTATATATGCGTGATGTTATTAATATTTATTATAATTAAATTTTTTGAGGCGATAAAATGCGTGCAAAACAATTATTCGGTATTACCGTATTAGATAAAAAAGTAAAAGCTGTAGGTAAAGTTGATGATGTAGATATCGATGTTGAAACAGGTAAAGTTACCACTCTCGTTATCTCATTACAGAAAGGTATTTTATCCAATGATTCAATCGAAGTTGACTTTGACAGCATTGAAACTATTGGTGACTACATTCTTTTAAACACTGAAATTGAAGAAGAAGTAGAAGAAGAGGAAGAAGCTGAACAAGTCACTATTGAAGTAGAAGAAGAATAAATTTAGAGGTTATATCATGGCATTTGATGCTCGTGATAAGGAAATCTCAATCGATGATTATGTTCGCTACGTTGATACCGGAACCATAGGACAGGTTCTTGATATCAAAACTGAAGATGAAATCGGTTGGGTTTTAATTGACAAGACTGATTTATGGTACAAATCCAAATTAGTTGAAGTTTTAGATGAAAAAGATATTAAAGTCAAATTCACTCCAACTGGTCGTGAACTTGATATCGAGGATTTAAAAGAAAAAGCAGCAAATATGGAAAACATGCAAATGGATTCCAATGTTGCAGAAGGTGGAGGATAATCCTCCTCTTCAATAATTCTCTGCAAATTCCCTTATTTTTTTAGACAGTGTTTCACCGATACCATCAATTTTTTGAAGCTCTTTTTCGCTCACATGCTTTAAATCATGGCCAAAGATATCCACAATGTTTCTTGCACGTTTTCTTCCGAGACGTTTTACTCCAACGACAAGTGGGATGATATCTTCTTTAACACCATAGTAAAGCCTTGCTGATAGGTAATCATAATCTTTCAGGTTAGAGTAATTTCCCAATATTTCTGACGTGTTTTTGGCGAAGCGTATAAGTCTTGAAGCTTCATAAGCGGATCTTCTGGTTGATGCTGAATAAACACTATATTTGTTTTCAATTTCAAATTCGTTTCTCTCATCAATCCATTCAATCAGTGAAACGGCTGTAGCTTCGGGATTTCCAATATCCACTGCAAAGAGGCCTACTTCAGACATTTTGTCACGAACTGGATCTTTGCTTTTCCTGCCTTTAAATGAAATTAAAGGCAAATCGGGTGTTTCAGCCAGCGCATAGATGAATTCGGGGATATTGAATGAATCTGATGTTGAAATGTATTCTTTAATCTTAACTGCAGTTTCAACAGCATAATTTGATTTGGCTATCAGATTTCCAAACTCTGTTGTTTTAAGTCCTTCTGGAGTTGCCCTGATTATTCCATTTTGGATTAGGAACTGCAGGTCCTGTTCAATTTCCCATTTCAGGCTGTCTGCTGCAAATAATGACATTGATGGATTGTTGTTCATTTGATAACCATACAATGTTTTTCCAAAGAAATCCACCAGTTCATCCAGATTTTTGGATAATGTTGATGCGATTTGAGCTATAATCTGCTTTAAGATAGCATCCTTATTGTCAATCAGTTTGGAATTGGTCAGCTCTATCTCCCCATGGATATAATAATCTTCCAGATTCATTGCTTCGTCAGATGTCTTGGCAACAAGATAGGAATATCCTACATCATCATACTGTGGCCTTCCGGCACGACCGGACATCTGTTCATAGTCAAAAACAGGGATTGGCTGCGGGCCATTGCTTGTCCAGCGCGTTGTGTCCCTAATGGCAACAGATTTTGAAGGTAAGTTAACTCCATACATCAGACTTGGAGTTGCGCTGATCATTAATATGTTTCCTTTCCTGAATTCGTCTTCAATAATTTCTTTCTGTTCATTGAAAAGACCTGCATGGTGGAATGCAACACCTTTTTCTGCAGCTTCAGCCAATTTCACGCAGGTTGTGGTTGGAAGTGATCCTTTCTTTTTAGGGACTTCAAGCAGTTTGCTGGCAACTTCCTTGAATTTCTTTTTCTGTTCTTTTGATAGCTTTTTATTGATTTTTTTAGCAACATAAGTAGCCAAACTCTCGGTAAATCGCCTTGTTGATACAAAGGATAATGCCTGTGAGTTATCCTGCATCGCCCTTTCAACGATTTTCACGATAATGTCATTTTTATTTTTTGTATTGAACATTTCACCGTCCAGAACCTCTTTGTTTAATGGCACTGGCCTGTAGTCATGCTCCACACATTTTCCTTCCAGCCATCCTTCAATTTCCTCAATATTTCGAAGTGTGGCAGACAGGGCTATTATTCTCATTGACGGATTGATAATTTTAGCTCTGGTAATTGCCGCTTCAAGTGTCGGTCCTCTGCTGTACTCACCTATCATGTGGAATTCATCAATAATTAATGTATCCACGTCACGAAGAGTATCCCATGAAAAACGTGTTAGGGCATCAAATGACTCAAAAACCATCACTGACAAATCTGAACTTGACGGATGTTTTCCAACGCTTATTCCATGTTCTTCAAAGGCTTTGAATTCCTGTACCTTTTCATTCTGAATTGATAATAATGGTGCGGCATAAACTGCTTTTCCATTATTTAAAATGGTTTTTAGTGCAGGCAATACTCCTAAAACTGTTTTTCCGCTTGCTGTTGGAATGCAAATTATATAATTTGATTTGTCATCAAGATATCCTGATTCAATGACTGCTTTCTGTGCCGGGTTGAACTCTTTGATGTATGGGTAAGCACTGTTAATTATTTTTTTAATATCTTCTGGTAAATTTTCCATTTTAATCAATTAAATATTGTTCTTTTATATATTAATATATTATGAGAGAGCATTTGACCACTAACCTTAACAATTAAATAGTATGAATATATAAAATAGTTACAAAAATATAATTTTAGGTGTTTGATAATATGGCAATTAAAATAGAAGTTTTCAAAACAGATTCATGTCCACATTGTCCTGCTGCAGTTGCTGCTGCAGAAAGTGCTAAAGCCAAATTGGGTGATCAAATCGATGTTGAAATTGTTAATGCAAACGATCCTGATAACATTGATAGGGCCAGACAATACCAGATTATGGCAGTACCAACAGTTGTCATTGACGGAAATGTAGAATTTATTGGTGCACCTAGTGACAGTGAATTAATCGAAAAATTAGAATCTTTATTATAGATTCTCTCTTTTTTTATTTTTGTAAAAATGACTGATGATAATTACACTGGCGTTACAACGGGTACTGTGGCCACGGCCTGTTCTCTTGCTGCGATTGATGCCATTTTAGATTCGCCAGATATTGCTTGTGTTAAGGTTGAAACTCCTAAAAAAACATTGGACATTATAATTGATGAGTGTCGCAAGTTATCTTCTAATTCTGCTTGTGCTGTTGCACATAAAAATCCTTACCATGATCCGGACGTTACAGTGAATCTGTCTATTGTAGCTCATGTTGAATTAATTGATTTTGAATCTGAAAAAGTACTAATTACCGGTGGTGAGGGTGTCGGAATAATTACAAAACCTGGTCTTCAGATACCTGTGGGAGATTATGCAATCAATCCGGTTCCCCGAAAGATGATTAAAAAGAACCTGGAGGATAAGGTTCCTGAAGGCAAATCCGCAAAGGTCACCATCTCTATTCCTGAAGGTCGTGAAATTGCCAAAAAAACAATGAATCCGAAATTGGGAATTGTTGACGGAATTTCTGTATTGGGAACCACTGGAATTGCAAGATCAATGTCCAGCGAAGCGTATAAGAATTCCATTGTAACCCAAATTGATGTTGCCATTGCATTAGACCTGGATGATCTGGTTTTCGTTCCAGGAAATATTGGTGAAAAATTGGCTTTAAAGAGACTGCATATCTCCAAGCAGCAGGTTATTCAGACAGGTAACTATGTGGGGTTCATGTTTGAAGAAGCCAAAAAACGTGGAATCGATAAGTTCACTTTCTTTGGCCATATCGGGAAGTTAATTAAGATTGCCGGAGGAATATTCAATACAAAACATGCTGTAGCTGATGGAAGACGTGAAATAATGATTACTCATGCCGCCATTTGTGGGGCAGATACTGAAATTTTGCTTAAATTATATGATTCGGCTACAACAGATGACATGCTTGATATATTAAGTGAAATCAATCTTCAAAAGGATGTTGCAAACAGCATCGCCCTAGCAATAAAGCAGCGCTGCCAGCAACGTTTTGAACTGAAACTGGATGTTATTCTGGTTGATATGGAAGGAAACTATTTGAATGACAATATGGAAGGATTTATATGAAAATAGCTATGGTCGGTCAATTTCCACCCCATGTTGGAGGTGTTGGTGTTCATATTCATACATTATCTAAAGAGCTTGTCAAACAGGGTCATGAAGTTTATGTGATTACTTATCCCCATTCAGATTTAAAGGATATTGACGGAATTCATGTCATAGGTACGACAGGCCTCAATATTCCTGGAATCAGAGGGCTGATGTTTAAAAGAAATGCAAGGAAAGCTTTGGAAAAACTGGTAAATGAGGTTGACATTGACATTATCCACGGTCATTATCTCTTTCCTGCAGGTGCCTCAGCATGTGATGTGGGCAATAAGCATAATATAAAAACATACGTTACCGCACACGGTTCTGACATGTTTGAAATGTATAAAAAACAGTCATTCATGAGGCCTATCATTAAAAAAGTACTGAAAAAAGCTGATGTTGTCTTTGCCGTAAGCAATGCTTTAAAAGAAGAAATACTGGCTACAGGTGTTACCGGAATCGAATCCAAAACAAGATTATGCTGGAATTCAGTTGACATCAATAAGTTTTCAGGCGAAAATAAAAATCTGCTTGAAAGCAATGGAAAACCGATTGTTCTGTTTGTTGGTAATATTATTAAACGTAAAAACGTTAATTTAATTTTAGAAGCTAAAAAATTATCCGTAACTGATTATGAAGTAGTTATTGTGGGTGACGGTCCGCTTAAAAATGATTTGGAAAACAAAGTTGAAAAGGAAAACATTCTGGATGTCCGATTTTTAGGCGCCAGAAGTGATGTGGAAAACATCATTCCTGGATGTGACGTGCTGGTATTGCCTTCATTTTCTGAAAGTTTCGGATTGGTGCTGATTGAGGCATTGGCATGTGAAAAGGCAGTCATTGGAAGTAATGTGGGTGGAATAACTGAAATAATTACTGATGATGTTGGTTTGCTGATTGACCCGAATGATGCTTCCAGTTTAGCTCAAGCTATTGATAAGGTCATTGGAGAGGATGAATTTAGACAGAAATTATCTTCAAATGCAAGAAAAAGAGCTGCTGAGTTTAGTGAAGTTGAAATTCCTTATGATGAGGTAAAATAATGATTAAAAAAATTAGATGTCCTGGTTCCGCTACAATAATCAATGCCATAGCAACGGGCTTTGGGTCTGCATTCGGAATAGGTCTTGATATTATATGTGAAGCTAAAACAATAAATGAAGGTATAAAGTGTTCTAATGATGTCGGTGCAAGTACGGATTTAATGGATTTATGTGTAAATAATGTTTTTGAAAGATATGCTATTGATAAAAGCGATTTCGGTCTCGAAATCAATACCAAATCCACTTTGCCCATGGCATCAGGCCTTTCAAGCAGCAGCGCTTCTTCCAATGCGATTGTTGCAATCACATCAAATATAATCAGTGAAGAGTTTGATTTAGAACCATTGAATGATATGGAAATCATTAATCTGGCAATTGACGCTTCCATTGAGGCTGGAGTCACCATAACCGGATCTTTTGATGATGCAACGGCATCTTACTTTGGTGGTGTTGTTGTAACAGACAATAAAAACAGAGAATTCATCATTAAAGAAAAGATGGATGACCATAAGATATTGGTTTACATGCCCAATTTCCATTCAAAATCCGGAGACAGTGACGTAAACCGTATGCGTGTAATGGCACCTCTTGTCGAAACTGCATTTGATTTTGCCAAAAACAGGGATTATTTCAAGGCTCTTAATTTAAACGGTTTGATTTATGCTTCCGCTTTAGGATTTGACTCAGCAATTGCAATTGATGCCATCCAGGCCGGAGCTATTGCATCAGGCCTTTCGGGAACAGGTTCATCATTTGTGGCGATATGTGATGAATCATCATGTGATGACATTAAGGATGCATGGTCAGGTCTTAAAGGAAATGTCATTGAGACCAATGTTGATAATGATGGATGTTTATTTTTATAATGGATTAAAAATTTCATTAATTCATGATTTTATGCCATAGTTTATATACTATGATTATTATAAATTATATTATTATCATTATTATCAAATTTCGGTGATTTTTTGAATAAAGAAAATGAGATTAAATCTTTTAATAATAAGGAAGATGCTGAAAATCTTTTATCAGAATCTAGAAATCGCATTGATGAGATTGATAATGAAATATTTAATTTAATTTGCCAGAGAACTTCACTTGCAAAGGATATTGCACTCGCAAAGGATTATTTGGGCATGCCAATTTATGATAAAAAAAGGGAAGATGCAATATATGCAAAAATCGAGAAGTTGTCTGAAGAAAACGATATTGATGCAGATATAATTGATCAAATCGTTAATATGCTAACTATATTAAGTAAAAATGAGCAAAATGAAATATTGAGGAGGAATGTTGATGGGTAATATTAGAACTTCATTTGTTAAACGTTTAGCAAGAGAACTTATCGATACTCACAAAGGTGTTTTCACTACTGATTTTGAAGAAAACAAAAAATTAGTATCCGAATACTCTACTGTAAGTACTAAACATTTAAGAAATAAAATTGCTGGTTACGTTACCAGACTTGTCAGATTAGAACAAACTCAAGAATAAGATTAACAAATCCTTATTCTTTTTTTAACTATTTTTTTTATAATTTCAATAATTTTTTTCGTAATTCTTTTTAAAAGTTTATTAATATCTTTTAATAAAGATATATATCGTATTTTTGAATAATCAAAAATTTAATAAAAATATTCTTTAGAAATAGGTGTGAATATTAATGGATTTAATAGTAGCAAAATTTGGCGGAACATCGGTTGGAGATGGAGCCAGAATTAAAAAAGCGGCGCAGTCCGTAGTAAATGAGTATATGAAAGGCAAACAGGTAGTAGTTGTAGTTTCTGCAGTAAACAAGACTACCGACGAATTAATTGATTTATCCAATGCAGCTATTGGCGAAACTTTAACTGACAAGCAGAAGGCAGAAATAATGGCCATGGGTGAATTAACTAGTGCAAGATTATTCTCAGCAACTGTTGAATCTTTAGGTGTCAAATCAGAATTTATAGATCCATATAATCCGATATGGCCAATCATGACAGATTCCAATTCTTTAGAAGCTAAAATAGACTTCGCCACTACAAACGAGAAGTTCAGCGGAATACAAAATCTTTTAAATCAGGGAATCATTCCTGTTGTTTGCGGATTTTTAGGAAAAGGACCTAGCGGTGAAATAACTACTCTCGGACGTGGTGGAAGTGACATATCAGCATTTTTAATCGGACATTGTCTGGATGCCAGTGATGTAATTATTGTCACTGATGTGGATGGTGTAATGTCAACGGATCCTAATAAAATAGAAAGTGCGGAATTATTGGATGAAATCACTGTTGAGGAAATGAGGGATTTGGCTACGCATGGTGCACAAGTCTTGCATCCTCATGCATTGAAATATAAAGATCCATTAATAAGTGCAAAGATCATTAATTTTGCCCACGGCGATTTGAATGCGAAAGGAACCCGTATCACAGGTCCTTTTGAAGGAGACATGACAAAACACATATCTTTACATAAGAATCCTATTTCTATCATAGCTATAGTTGGAGACGGTATGCTTAAAAAAGCAGGTCTTTTAGCTAAAGTAACTTCATGTCTCGCAGAGAATAATATTAATATATTGGGTATTTTAGCCGGACAGAACTCAATGACAGTATTTGTCGAAAAGGAAGATTCTGAAAAAGCATATCCTATATTGCATACTTTAGTGGTTGAGGATGAAGTCTTCAGTTCATTGTCCTTAGGTTCAGATGCATCAATGATTACTATCGTCAGCCCTGATTTCACTGATGAAACTCCGGGAATTATCTCAGCTATTACCGAACCGTTAAGGATAAATAATATTAATATTATAGAAATAGCTTCCTCTCAAACGGCTATTGTTATTTATGTTGATGTAAAAGATGCTCAAAAAGCTTATGAATTACTTAATGAGGTTTTAGAATGAATTTTGAAGGAACTTACGTTGCAATGGTAACTCCTTTTGATAAAAATAGGGAAATTGATGAAGAAGGTTTTAGATCAAATATCAATTATTTGATTGATCAGGGCGTAACAGGTTTGGTTGGTGCCGGAACTACTGGTGAATCAGCAACAGTCTCTCATGAAGACCACAGAAGAATAATCGATATTCTGGTTGATGAAGTTGACGGCAGGGTTGAAACTATCGCAGGTACCGGTAGTAACGCTACATCCGAAGCTTTGGATTTAACCAAATATGCTGCTGATGTCAACTGTGATGCCGCATTGGTTATCACTCCATATTATAATAAACCGCAGCAGCATGGTATGATTAACCATTATAGAATTTTGGCTGAAAGTGCAGACATTCCGATTATCGCTTATAATGTACCTTCCCGTACCGGAATAAATATGGACGTTGAAACTATTGTTGAACTTGCAAAAATAGACAATATTGATGCTGTTAAAGAAGCAAGCGGAAGCGTAGACAAAGTCTCAGATATTTACAGGGCTCTCACACATGAAGGTCTTGAAGACGATTTCAATATATTGTCCGGTGAAGATTCACTGACTTTGCCTATCATGGCTGTCGGGGGAACCGGTGTAATCAGTGCTTCAGCTAACGTTGATGCAAAAAGAATGGTTCTGATGGTTGACAGTATCTTGAATGATGATTATGGCCGTGCTTTAGAGCTCCACTATGAAATGTTGGAATTAATCAGAGCATTATTCATTGAAAGCAATCCTGTTCCTGTTAAAACTGCAATGAATATTATGGGTCTTCCTTCTGGTCCGCTCAGAGATCCGTTAGCTCCAATGAAAGAGGAAAATGTGGAAATTCTTAAAAAAGCTTTAAAAGATTCAAATTTAATTTAAGGTGTTTAGATGATTAAAGTAGCAGTAACTGGGGCTGCTGGAAGAATGGGCTCCGGTATTATTAAAAAAGTTACCGAACAAGATGATATGGAAGTAGTTGCAGCTATTGAAATGCCAAACACTCCATTGGCAGGAAAAGACGCTGGAATTCAGGCAGGCATTGATGAGCTGGGCGTTGAAATCGTAGGCTCTGAAAAATTGGAGGAAACCTTAAAGTCAGCAAAACCTGATGTTTTGGTGGATTTTACTATTGCTCCTGCCGCAGTCGAGACAATTAAAACAGCAACAGCATGCGGAGTAAATATTGTTGTCGGTACTACAGGTTTTACAGATGAACAGATGGCATCAAATATTCAAAACGTTAAGGATAACAATGTTGGTGCAGTCATTTCATCAAACATGGCGATTGGAGTGAACGTATTTTTCAATACACTAAAAAAATTAGCTCCTTTATTATATGATTTTGATATTGAAATTATCGAAGCTCATCACAATCAGAAAAAGCACGCTCCGTCCGGAACTGCAATGACTGCATTCGAAGTGATTGCAGAATCTTTAAACCGTGACCCTGAAGAGGTAGGGGTATTCGGAAGAAAAGGTCTTGTAGGAAAAAGAACTCCGGAAGAGATTGGTGTTCATGCAATACGTGGTGGAGATATTGTGGGTGATCATACTGTGATGTTTGTTGGTGACGGTGAAAGATTGGAAGTTAAACACCAGGCACATACCAGAGAAGTTTTCATTGCAGGAGTAATCAGAGCTATCAGATATGCTCCTGATGCTGAAAAAGGTATTGTTAGCAGTATGAATGATGTTTTAGGTTTAGAATAGGTGTTTTTTATGGTAAATGTTGGTGTACTCGGTGCAACAGGTATGGTTGGTCAAAGATTCATCCAGTTATTGGCTAATCATCCGGATTTTGAAATTACAGCTCTTGCGGCTTCAAGCCGTTCTGCAGGCAAAAGATATGAGGATGCAACTACCTGGTATCTTGCGGATGAAATGCCTGAGGAAGTAAGGGATATTGTTGTGTGTGAAACAAATCCTGAAGATATGGATAATGACGTAGATATTGTATTTTCCTCTCTTCCGACAGAATTTGCCGCAAAAGTTGAAAAGGATTTCGCAAAAGATTATGTTGTTGCAAGTAATGCTAGTGCTCACAGGATGAAAAAGAATATTCCTTTAGTAATCCCTGAAGTCAATCCGCAGTACTTAGACATGATTGATGCTCAACAGAAAGAAAATAACTGGGACGGATTCATCGTAACCAATCCTAATTGTTCCACTATCGCTTTAACTTTAACATTAAAACCTATTGTTGATAATTTTAATGTTAACGCTATTAGAGTTTCAACCATGCAGGCTGTATCCGGTGCAGGTTATAATGGTGTTCCGTCAATGGCCATTGTTGATAATCTTGTTCCATACATTGGCAGTGAAGAGGAAAAGATGGAATCTGAAACTTTACACTTATTGGGCTCTTTTGACGGCGAAAAAGTCACCGATGCAAATTTCAAATTAAGTGCTTCATGTCATAGGGTTCCTGTTATTGATGGTCATACTGAGGCAGTATTTATTGAACTAGATGATGACTTTGACATTGAGGATGTGAAAGATAAAATGGCAAATTTCAAAGCATTGCCTCAAGAATTAAATTTATTCTCAGCACCTGAAAATCCTGTCATTATCAAAGAGGAAATGGACAGACCTCAGCCAAGAATGGACAGAAATGCCGGTAATGGTATGTCTGTTAGTGTTGGCAGGTTAAGAAAAGACCAAGCTTTCGATAATAGTTTTAAATATGTTCTTGTTGGACATAATACTATTCGTGGTGCTGCTGGAGCATCAGTATTAAATGCAGAGTTAATTAATGATAAAATACTCTAATTTAACTCATTTATTTTTTTTATTTTTTCTATTTTTTTCTATATTTTTCTACTGGTTTCTATATCTTTTTAGTTTCAATTTTTGATTAATTTAAGGGTTTAATTTAAATAGTATGACAACAATATTTAATATTAGATAATTATAGTGTATGGTATAACATAATTTTTAAATTTAAAAATTAATCATATGCAAATTTCAATATTGAGATAAATTTTAAGTTAAGGGATAGAAATGGAAAATGGAATAGATGCTGAAAAAGATGCTTTACAGTCTTTAGTCAGATCTTGTTTATTAGAGCTCAATAAACTTAAATTCGATTTAACACAGCTTGAAGTAGAAAAAGCCAATGATAACTCTGCTTCACGGATACGAGAACTTGAACAAGACATTATTGACAAAGAAAAAGAAGTTTCAGTTATTAAATTTAAAGCTGAAGAAGAGTTAAATCAGCTTCGAGGACAGCTTGATGAAAAAGATTTGTTAATTAAAAATCAGGAAGACAGGATTTACGAGCTGGATTATGTTAACAATTCTTTGGATGAAATTAAGACTTATTTTGCAGAACAGTTAAGAGATTATAAGAAAAATGAGTTGTCCGAAGTAAATGAAAGGTTAAACGAATCTTACAGGAGCATAGCAGAAAAAGATGCTCAAATAAACAGCCTTTCAAGAACTATTGACGAGTATAAAATTCAAGTTATCAAACTAGAAAATGATGCTGGCGCTCAGCAGGAGATTATGGAACTCGAAAAGCAAATTGAGTTCAAAAACAGGGAACTCCAGCAAAAAGATAACGAAATCACCGCTATTGATAATGAAATGGTCTTGTTAAAACAGCAATCTATCCCGAAACAGGACTATGAGAATTTACAGGCTCAATTTGAAAATGAAATTGCGGCTATGGATGAGCAGATTACTCTATTGAAAGAGCAAAGCATTCCTAGACAGGATTATTTGAATCTTAAGGAATTGCTTGAAAATGAAGTTGCTGCAATGGATAAGGAAATCAATGCATTGAAAGAAAATTCAATTCCTCGTGAGGAATATGTAAGTCTGCAGAACTATCTTGAAAGTGAAATTTCCGTTCGTGACAGTGAACTGAAATATCTCAAGGAACAAAGCGTTCCAAAAACGGAATATGTGGATTTACAGAATCAGCTTCAAAATGAAATCATTGCAAAGGACAATGAACTTAAATATTTGAGGGATCAGACAGTTTCCCGTGAAGAATACATTAATCTTCAAAATGAATTAATCCGTAAAAATGATAAAATCAAAAGACTTGAAGAAATTAATGCATTCTTTAATGAGCTCCAAGAGGAACAAGAATCCTTTGAAACTATTGAAAGGACTCCTCCTTTCAGATTTGAGAAAAAAGAACATAGATAATTTTATCTATTCATTTCTTTCCTTTTTTAATTTCTTATTTTTCCATTCTGAAGTATCCATTCTTTCCCGCTCAAATCTTTTTCTTACAAAAGTTCACTAAATAGTAAAGTATTTATATAACCTTAAACTCATTTTATATGTAGAAAGGTTTATTCAACAATATAACTTATTTTTTCGTTGATTATTAAACTGATCTAATTATTTATAAAAATTAATAAAAGGTGATTAAATGGCACAAGGTGGACAACCAATTTTTATTTTACCTGAAGGAACTAACAGATCCATCGGTAGAGACGCACAAAGAAATAACATTTTAGCCGGTAAAGTATTGGCTGAAACTGTAAGAACTACTTTAGGTCCAAAAGGAATGGACAAAATGTTAGTAGACGGTCTCGGAGACATTGTTGTAACCAACGATGGAGTAACTATCTTAAAAGAAATGGATATTGAACATCCTGCAGCAAAAATGCTCGTAGAAGTAGCAAAAACCCAAGAAGACGAAGTTGGAGACGGAACTACTACTGCAGTAATCATTGCAGGTGAATTATTGAAAAAATCTGAAAGTTTATTAGACTCAGACATTCACCCAACTATCATTGCAATGGGATACAGAAAAGCAGCTGAAAAAGCTCAAGAAATCTTAGATGAAATTGCAATCGAGGATATTGACACTGAAACTTTAACTAAAGTAGCTATGACTGCTATGACTGGTAAAGGAACCGAAGCAGCACGTGAACCATTAGCAAAATTAATCGTGGAAGCTGTACAAAAAGTTGCTGATGATAAAGTTGTTGACATTGATAACATCAAAATCGAGAAAAAAGACGGTGCTGTTGTCGAAGAATCCAGCTTAGTTGAAGGAGTAATCATTGACAAAGAAAAAGTACATCCTGGTATGCCATCAGAAATCAAAGATGCAAAAATCGCTCTCGTTAACTCTCCTTTAGAAGTTAAAGAAACTGAAACTGATGCTGAAATCAGAATTACCGACCCTGCTCAAATGCAAGCTTTCATTGAACGTGAAGAAAACATGATTAAAGAAATGGTTCAAAAAGTTGCTGATTCCGGAGCTAACGTATTATTCGCACAAAAAGGTATTGATGACTTAGCACAACACTACTTAGCTAAATCAGATATTTTAGCTGTAAGAAGAGTTAAAAAATCAGACATTGAAAAATTATCCAGAGCTACCGGTGCTACTGTAGTAACCAACTTAGATGATTTATCCGCTGATGATTTAGGTCATGCTGGTATTGTTGAAGAAAGAAAAATCTCCGGTGAAGACATGATTTTCGTCGAAGAATGTGACTCAGCTAAAGCAGTAACCTTATTCGTAAGAGGAAGTACCAAACACATCGTTGATGAAATCGTAAGAGCTATTGAAGATGCAATCGGTGTTGTAGCAGCTACCGTAGAAGATGACCAAGTTGTAGCTGGCGGAGGTGCTCCTGAAATCGCTATGGCTAAAAAACTCAAAGATTACGCAGAATCTATTTCTGGTAGAGAACAATTAGCTGTAAACGCATTTGCAGAAGCATTAGAAATCGTACCTAAAACCTTAGCTGAAAACGCAGGTTTAGACAGCATTGTCTCATTAGTAGATTTAAGAGCTGCTCAAGAAGACAGTTTCTACATGGGATTAGATGTATTCTCCGGTGAAGTAGCAGATATGAAAGAAGCTGGTGTAATTGAACCAAAACGTGTCAAAAAACAAGCTATCCAATCTGCATCCGAAGCAGCTGAAATGATTTTAAGAATTGATGATGTAATCGCATCCACTGGTGGAGCAGACGACATGCCTATGGATCCTGGTATGGGCGGTATGCCTCCAATGATGTAAATCTAATTTACATCTTTTTATTTTCTTTTTTTATGTATAACGACAGACTAATTTTTAAGACTTCCACTTCTGATGAAGTTCTTTATTTGAAAGACTCTATTTTTATCAAGTTTCATAATAATCGTAATGTCATTTCCAATTCTGTCCTCAATGGAGGAATAAAGAATAAGCTGAATTCAGTTTTCAACCATCATCTGTCTCAGGAGGATATCAATTATCTGGAAAGCCATGACTTGAAAGAATATCTGATTGAACATTGTAAAAGTCATAATTTCAATCCCGAAACCTCAAGCGGTCTTGTTACCTTAGCTAGAATGAGAAATGTATCCATTATTACAAAAAAATACAGGAAACTTGAAGTGACTGCAATAACAACGGCCGGTGTTCGCGTTAATGCGGTCTGTGCTGGAGACAGGGCATCCTATTATGAGGAAAATGGTGCTTATCATCCGGGAACCATTAATTCAATATTGCTGATAAATTCAAAGCTTGATGATTCCACACTCGTGGAAGCTTTTATGGCTGCATGTGAAGCTAAAACGGTAGCATTAAATAAATTGAAGATTCCTTCACAGTTTTCCAATTCATTTGCCACGGGCACAGGGACCGATGGCTTAATAATCTCATCCAATTTGGATTCGGATAATTTAATAACGAATGCGGGCAAACATTCAAAGTTGGGTGAACTAATTGCTAAAAGTATCATTGAGTCTATACATGTAGCAATCAAAAAACAGGTTTGGATTACACCACGTTCACAATCTAATGTTTTGGTATTATTAAACAGATACAAATTAGATATCAATGAATTTTATGATAGCTTAAATCAAGATAAACATAGCTTCATTTCTCAGCTGAAATTTGATTCAAAAATTCAGCAAAACATTTCCATAACATCATCAGTTCTGAACCTCTTCGATGATGTTGGGAGGGGAATTGTTGAAAAGGAGACTGCCCGTGACATATCTGTCAATCTTTTGGAAAATTCAGTCGGTAATACTGTTGACAGATTATTGATGTACTGGATTGAAAAGTTTTTAGCATGATTTTTAAAAATAATAAACTTTTTTAAATTAAAAATTCTAATAATTATATAAAAAGGTGAATTTTTATGAGAACAAAAGAATTATTCAACAAAGAAATCATTGATGCAGATGCAAAAATCATCGGGAAAGTTTCCGAATTGATTTTTGATGAGGATACTTTTGAAATCACAGATTTGGTAATAAAAAAATCAGGAATTTCAGAACAAATCCGTGACAGTGAAAATGTTATTCCGGTAGAGCTTGTTAGAGCTATTGGAGATAAAGTACTGCTTAAAAGTGATGATGATATATAATGCCGTCCAAAGATTATTTGATTGAATTGTTAAAAGAAAATGAGGTTTTCCTTAAAGGGGATTTCACTTTATCTTCAGGCAAGAAAAGCGACTATTACATTAATATGAAAAAGGCAATCACCGATCCTGAAATCTTATCCACGATTGCAAAGTTAATCACAGAGCTAATTGCCGATGATGGAATTGATAAGGTTGCGGGTCCTGCTTTAGGTGCGGTTCCTATTGCCACAGCCGTTTCTCTTGAAAGCAAAACTCCACTGTTAATGATTCGTAAAGAGAAAAAAGGCTACGGTACTTCAAAATTAATTGAGGGCGAATTAAACGATGGCGATAATGTAATCGTCGTTGAAGATGTTACAACAACCGGAGGGTCTCTTCTTAAGGCAATTAAAGCCATTCAGGATAATGGCGGTAATGTGACAAGAGCTTTTGTTGTCGTTGACAGGCAGGAAGGAGCTATTGAAGCATTTGAACAGGAAGGTATTATTTTAGAACCTTTAATTAGGGTAGATGAATTTTAAATTCAAAAAAAAGAATAGGGTGGATGTTAAATCCATCTTAATTTTACTATTTTTGTGCGTGATGGACGATGTGTGGCAGTTCATCGATTATTATTTTTGTCGCTGTTTTAACGGCGTTTGGTGATCCGGGCATGGAAAATATACAACAATTCTTATAAACTCCTGCTGTTGCACGTGAAAGTAAAGCACCAGATCCGATTTCCAGATAGGATTCGTGTCTGAATATTTCACCAAAACCATCGATTTTTTTATCAAATAAACTTTCGACAGTCTCAACGGTAATGTCCCTAATGCTAAGGCCAGTACCTCCGTTTGTCAGGATAACATCGATATTTTCATCAACCATTTTCTCGATAGCATCAAGCAAAGGTTCCTTTTCATCCTTGATTATGAGTCTTGATTTCAATGTGTATCTTTTATTGATTTCACTTTCAAGATAATCTCCAGATAAATCTTCCTTTTTACTTCTGCTGTCACTTAACGTGATGATTCCACAAATTATATCTTTTGAAGATGCATTTTGATGTTCTTTTGTTGTTATACTTTCCATTAAATCACCAATTCAAATCCATTATTATCTATAGTTATATTAACTCTTTAAGTTTATAAAATAACTCTCTTGAATTCAACAAATTTTCGGTTGGATAATAAACGGATCCATAATTTTTACTTTTTTTTTCAATCAGGTTAAATTTTTTCATGATTTGCATGTGGTAATAGGCCGTATTGTAACTTATCATCAATTCTTCTGCTATTTGATTAGCATTATAAGGCCTTTCCAATAGTTTATCTATTATCCTTGCTGAATTTTTACCACCTTTTCTTTGTAATAAAATAATTTCTAGGTAGCGCTTGTTTCTAGAGTTACTATCAGTTATGTTATCACTCTCCTTCGTAGTATTTGAATAATCCGTCGGCCCATCTAAGGCCGTTTTCACTTTTTTCTATAATCATTTGTGAATCATCATAGTGCTTATCTTTAAAAAATAACGTCAAGGTCATAAAATCCTCAGAAAAAGTTAAAAATACTTTCGGATTCTTTTCCATTTCAATTATTGTTACTTTCTTATTTTTCAGTAGCGTTTTTTTTAAATATCTACTTCTACGCATTTTTTTGTGTATTCTTGAACTGATCAGAATGGTCATATGTTTTAAATGTTCCTCTTTTAAGAGTTTGATGAGATATTTAAAATGATTTTCTGAATATATTGGCAAAATCATCTTAATGTCTCTAGAATTTTCCAGCAATTGCATATATGTATTGAATGCGTTAGATAAGTCACTGGTGGTTGATGAAATTAATTGGGCATCTTTCAGGAGATATAACTTATTCATATACTGTTCTGGAATGCCGCTTATGTCATGATTGTTCCAGAAGGTTTTGTGCCTTTCAAGCGAATACCAATTGTTGATTAATTTGATAATGTTTGTTGCAAGCAAATACCCGTTTGATGTTAATGAGTAATTTTTTTTATCTTTTTTAAGTAGGTTGGCAGCTTCCAATTCTTTTAAACCATGCAATATTGTTGCAGAGGGCTTTTGCAGTTCATCTCTAATTTCATTCAGATTTTTGCTGTCATTGTAAAGCACTACAAGAATTAATGTGCGCATGGATGAGGTCAGCAGAAATTTGACATTGTGAAATTCCTCTGTTTCTGTATTGTTTTTTATTTTGACGCTCATTTAAATCACTTTTTCTTTAATGGTATTGAACAGGCAGTTTGCCCAATCCATGGAGTCTTGCGTACTTGAATTCAATATTCTGTTCTGATCATAGCTGCCGTCATTTCTGAATAATCCCAAATTCATTGTATCGTCGCAAATCAATAGATAAAGCTGTAAATTTTCCTTCATGACATGAATCTTAAACATTCCATTTTTCATGCTTTTTCTTCTTAATTTATCATTTATCTTTGATACGAATGCTTTGTAGATGTTTTTTTCCATAATCAATTCAACTTTGCCGTTCCTTTTTAAAACATTTTCAATTAATCTCGGATATTCCGGATGAATGTATGGAAGTATTCCTTTAACATCGTTTGATGATCTCAATTGCTTTTTGATGTTATTGTGGGTTTTATATATGTCAATTGGGTTAGTTTCTATTAATTTGGACTTATACAATTTAGTTATATCTTCTATCAATTGTATATTAATATGGTTAATATCATGTTTGTACCACAAGCTATTATAATTTTGGATTACATCGATACTTCTCTTAAATTCCATGAGCTGCTTGAAGTAGATTTTGGTCATGGGATTGATGGTATACACTCTATTGTCCTTAATAACGTGGTTTTTGTACTCCAATTTGTTCATGTTGTTTGATACGGAACTGTATATCATATGGGTCTTGTCTACAATTTCCCTTATTGTTTGTGGCCTTATACATAGTTCCGTAAGTATTTTCAGGCGTATTTCGGACTGCACTATAAATAATATGTCCTTATCAATATAATTTTCACTAATTGTCATTTTCATCACAGCATTGATTTTTATCATATTATTGAAATATGTTCATGGTATTAATTTTTTTAAACAAGATTTAAATAAATTTATGAAAATTCCCTGAACATTCCCTTAATATTCCCTGAAAATTCTATGAAGATTCCCTTAATATTCCCTGAAAGTTCCCTTAAAATTCTATTAATATTTTGTGATAATTTTGTGCCTATTTTTAATGAAAAATTGTTAATTTTTAGTATTTGTGATTGTTAGAAAATAATTAATGTCAGCATAAATGTTTATAAATTTCTAAATCATATCTATACTCATGGAAATTTACTATATTTTAGATGCATCGGCATTCATTAACGGCTTTAAACCGACATCTAAAAATAATTATACAGTTCCTGAAATCACTGCTGAAATCAAGGATTTTGAATCACGCCTTGCCTATGACAGTGCAGTGGATGATGGAATTCTAATCGTTCAGGATGTAGAGAAAGAATATTTGGATAAAACAGATGAATCCATCTCAAAATCAGGAGATATCCTAAGACTATCGCTTCCGGATAAAAAGATAATAGCTCTTGCATTAATGCTTAGTGATGAAGGAAAATCAGTCAAGGTCATCAGTGATGATTACACTATTCAAAACACTTTAAAAATAATGGATATTCCATATTCAGGCATCATAACGGAAGGAATTAAGGAAATCTACAACTGGAAAAAAGTTTGTCAGGGATGCAAAAAGGAATTTGATGAGGCCTACCCTTTTGATGACTGTGACGTGTGTGGGTCTCAAATATTTAAAAAAAGAATCAGGGTGAGGAAATGAACATTGGAATTGTGGTTCACGGCCCGAACATTATAGATTCAGGCTATGCACTGAAGCTTATTGACCTAATCAGGGAATACGGAGAAGTTTCCGTAAGGCTTGGCGGAACAATGGGAAGAACTGCCGTTATCGACAAATCCCTGGAGAATATCATTGACATCTCAAAAAAGTTGGTTCCAAGCGATTCGCTTAAGATATTCCATGATGATAACGTTGATGTCATCTTTCTTCTAAATTATGGAAAATCATCCACTACAGGTCAGGTTTTCGGATATAAGGTTTACAGCCACTATAAAAATAAGATTTCTCAAAATAATATTCCGATAATTCAGATTGAACGTCCCGGTGAGGCTGACGGAAGCGTCATCAACTGGTCAGCCAAAAGCAGTCTGGCTAAAGAGTTTGCAGACAATCTGAACTTGAATCTGGTAACACCTGAGGAAATATATGAAAATCACATTAAGGATGATGAAAAAAGCCGGACCAGACGCACCATACATGGAGTGAGTCCCGGCGAAAACATAATGGTCAACAGTGTCGTTATCGGCAAGGCCACATCAGATAAGTTAACATTAGTCTCTAAAGACAATCATATCACAGAAATCATCGGCGGTGAGATAAAGCCTCATGGTGTTGAAAAACTGGGAAAAATCAATTTAAATGAGGCCATTGTAAAGACAGGCCTTTTAAGAAAGGCCAAGGTAACTCCAAGAGTGCTTGAAAAGAAAAAATCAGAAAACTTCAGGGTCGCTTTTCTTGACCATGCTGGGGAGGATGTCTATCAGTTCAGGGATTCTTCACTGGTCATAACAATAGGGGACGACACGACATTAATATCATCAGATATTTTATACAGATTCAACATTCCAATCATAGGAATTACTGATGGGGATTTGGATAAGGTTGTTGAAGACGGTTTTAAATCAAAAAATTCGGTCATTTTTGAAGTTGAAAGCGGAAACGATGATATTATAGGAAATGTTATTCAAAAGGAATTGTTCAATGGTGAAAAGATGTCTGAGAGTTTCACTTCAATCGATGAGATTGAAGAAAAAATAATCGAAATCATAAATAATAGGAATATTAAATATACAATTAATAAGATTTAAGGATGTGGGGTTTATTTTAGACTTTGAAAAACTAATAAAGGAAGTGCAGGAATTTGAAGGGGTTTCACGTAAAAGCTCCATCGATAATGTTGTCAATCTTTTAAGTGATGCTTATAACGTTTCAGGAGATGTAATCATTGACATTGGTGATGACGCATCAGCCATTGATATCGGAAACAATCAGGTGATATTGGTAGCCGCTGACGGAATATGGGGCCAGATTATGAATGTCAACCCCTATTGGGCAGGATACTGTTCAGTTCTTGTTAATGTCAATGACATTGCCGCTATGGGCGGAAAGCCTTTGGCAATGGTCAACATAATGTCCATTAACAATGATGAGATTTATGAAGACCTCTTGGGTGGAATCAGGGACGGATGTATGAAGTTCGGTGTTCCGATGGTTGGAGGACACCTGCATCCCGATGCCGAATGCGACTCATTGGGAGTTGCAATCGTCGGTATTGCACAGAAGGATAAGATAATCACAAGTTTCGGTGCTGAAGTGGGCGATAAGGTTATCGTAGCTATTGATTTGGACGGCAAGCCACATGAAATGTTTGCCCTTAACTGGGATACCACATATGACAAGGATGCCAAGCTGGTTCAGGATCAGATTACTGCAGTCCAGTACCTTGCAGAGCATGACTATATAAAATCCGGAAAGGACATTTCAAATCCTGGAATTCTTGGAACTCTTGAAATGCTTCTTGAAACGTCTGGAAAAGGTGCCGATGTCAATCTTGAAGACATTCCTAAAAATGAGAAGATGCCTTGGAATGACTGGCTTAAATCATATCCTGGTTCAGGCTTTGTATTCACAGCATCTGAGGATAAATGTGGATATATCAAGGAATATTTGGCAAAGTATTCCATTGAGGCTGAAGTTGTCGGTGAAGTAACTTCTGAAAAAGTATTGAATGTTACATATAAAGACCAGACAATTGAAGTGTTCAATCAGAATAAGAATCCTGTTTTTAAATTATAACTGGATTTTTAATTCTATTTTTAAAAAATAGTATAATTAATGTCTTATTGCAGTAAAAACTGCAATAACTCCAAGACATTAATGTTTTATTCTTTAGAATATTATTAAAATAATCTTTCAATTATCTATATATTATTAAATTTAAAAGCAAATCTTTCTTATTTTTTACAAATTTTAAAATCAAATAAGTAACTATTTTAATATTAAAAAATAAAGTTAACATATTAAACAATTATTGGGAGATTGTATGTTAATTAAAGTTAATGGCAAAGAGATTGATGTAGCTGAGGGTTCTACAATTCAGGATGTAATTGATGAAACCAATGCTCCATATACTCCTGGTAGTATTATTTGTCTAATTAAAGGTAAAAAAGAACTGGAAAAGAATATTACTAAGTATAAGATTAAAACAACCAAAGGTTCTATTATTATTGAATTAGTCGAAGATGAAGAGGCAAAGCCTATCATTGATGTGTGGAAAAATCAGTATGGGGAATTTGCCGATTTGTCTATCCGCTGGTCCACTTCAACTGAAGTCGCTATCGGGCCTGTCGTCACTGATTTGGAACCTACTCATGATGAGTTTAAGTATTATGATGGGGATGTTGTTTTAAGCCTGTCTAGTTTCAGTAATGAGTCCACTCACCTGATTCTTCTTAAAGAGAACACTACTAATGTATACAGCGTACCTCCATTTAACAAAGGTATTTTTGCACATATCATTGGTGGTAAAAAGACTTTAAATGAATTGACTGACGATGATGTGGTAACTTCCATTGAACCTATTATTGAAAGAAGCACGACTACAGACAGTGCATCCGTTTCCGATTTAAGCACAGTTTTAGAGCAAGGAAACGAGATATTCACTTACATCGATTTTGAAATTGATGAAGGCTCACCAATCTGTGTAGAGCACCTCTTTTCAATAATCAAGGATAATAGAGTTAAGGTTAATTTCGACTCAAATTCCTTTGTGGGAATTTATGAATTGGAAGGAATCGATAAGCCTAAAGAAAATACTACTCAGAGAGTTAGAGGTACTATTACCATTAGAAATGAGGGTAATGGTGTCGGTAGAATGTACGTTTATCGTGAAAACAGAGTTTTAACACCAAATCACACTACTGTCGGTAAAATCACTGCAGGAATGGAAATCATAGACATTGCTAAAAAAGATGATTTCATCACGGTCAAATCAGACCAGCAAAGACTGCTTTTACTCGGCAAATCACAGGGAGATGCCGCTAAAATACTGGCCGAAGCAGGTGTTGAGCATATCCGTGAAGGCGTAACCGGTGATGAGGGAGTTATTGTTGAGCAATCTCCTAGATATACAATAGATATACTCAATGAGGGAAAAGTTGTAACAAAAGCAATCAATCCTGAAGAATTGTGTGAAATTGAATTTGTTGATAATGCTCCAAGATCAGTAAAATACTTTAAATTGATTTCTGGTCTTTTAGAAAATCCTGTTGGTAAAATCAAGATTCACTTTGCGGTGCCTGGAATGCACATCACTATTTTTGAGGGTGATAGGAAATTGGCCAAGGGGCTTGTTCCGGAAAATAACCCTGTCGACATTGTAAACGAATGTGAAATAGGTATCACCAATATGGCTGCAAAGACTGCCGGTCTGATTGGTGTTAGATTTGAGCCTAACAGTGAATTTGGTCCAACTGCGGAATCATTTAATGCAACAAATATTATTGGTAAGATGGTTAAAAATACCGATGGTTTAGAAGATTTAAAAGAAGGAGTTGTAGTATATGTCAGAGAATCTATGTCCTAAAGTTACGATGAGTAGTGAAGATTGGGATCCAGAAGTAATTACTCGTATGATTATTCTCGGACCGGGAGCTCGTGTAAGTGAAAGTCAGATTGTGGGAGAATTCCACATGTTAGGTCTTCCTTTAACAATTAAGAATACTTGTTACGGATCTATGATCAGTGGTAAAAAGGATGATGTCATGAAAGCCATTGAAGAAATCAGAAAACTTGATCCTGCACATATATTCACTAAAGAAAGAGGTTTTGCTCCGGGTGACCCTAGAAGATGCAGGGGTCATAGATTCGGGCCTAGAGAAGGATTCCATCAAATGGAAAAGGAATATACAATACTCGGTTATGTTGCCGAAGCTTTAGAAAATCCTAAAGAGGTAACTGTCGAAGAGAAAAAGCCGGTTAAAGTTGATGATTTTAAAGAAATTATGAATGAATGTTTAGAAAACAGTAAAAAATAGGTGAAAATATGGTGAAAGTAGCTATTTATCCTCCAAATTCATTAATCTTAGCAGATTTAATTGAAAGGAAAGGTCACACTCCTTTAGTTCTTCAAAAACAAATTAGACAAAAAATTAAAGATCCGGAGATTGATTCTCCGCCGATGAATATAACAGAAGAAGACCCAATCAAAGGTCTCAAGTATGCAGCTATCGAGGTTCCGTCCGGTGTTCGCGGTAGAATGTCCATCATTGGTCCGTTAATTGATGATGCTGAAGCGGCCATTATTGTTGATGGAGCGCCATTCGGTTTCGGTTGTATAGGCTGTGCAAGGACAAATGAATTATCAATATTCTTACTTAGAAATCGTGATATTCCTGTATTGGAAGTAACTTATCCGACAAATCAGGATGAAACTTACCTTATGGTAAATGAAATCAATGATTTCATCGATTCACTTGAAGAAAAATCACAGGAGGAATAAGTATGGTAAAAATTGCTTTAGTTTCATGCGGAACTGAATATAGTGGAATTCAAAAGGAAATTGAAAAAGCAGCTAATAAATTTGGTGCAGAAATTATTCTTCCGGAAATCGATTTGGATTATATTGATGAAGCTTATGAGAAATTTGGTTTTTCTGCTCAAAGTTCAAGTTTAAAATTAATGATTGCAAGAGCCATGGCTATTGTTGAAGGCAAATCAAAACCTGATGCAGTATTTATCGCTACTTGTTTCAGATGTGCTGAAGCCGCACTCGTTAGAAATGAAGTAAGGCGTTTCATTCAAAACAATACTCGTATACCAGTAGTTACCTATTCATTTACTGAAAGGACAAAAGCTGATGAACTGTTCATCCGTATGGAAGCATTGGCAACTACTGTAACCCGTAGAAGCATTCTTGCCCGTGAAAAACAGGAAGGCCTCACCCTCGGTTTGGATTCAGGTTCAACCACTACAAAAGCTGTTCTTATGGAAAACAATAAGGTTATCGGAACAGGTTGGACTTCAACCAAAGATATCATTGAATCTGCAAAAACCGCAGCGGCAGAAGCATTCGGCCAGACTGATTATGACTGGGATGATTTGGACGGAATAGGAACCACAGGATATGGTAGGTTCACAATGGGTCAGGAATTTGGTGCTGAACTCATTCAGGAAGAATTGTCAGTTAACGCAAAAGGTGCAGTATATCTCGCAGATTGTCAGAAAGGAGAAGCTACTGTATTGGATATTGGTGGTATGGACAACAAGGTTATTACAGTTAATAATGGTATTCCTGACAACTTCACCATGGGTGGTATCTGTGCAGGTGCTTCCGGAAGATTTTTAGATATGACTTCACGCAGATTGGATGTTGACATTACTGAACTCGGTCCTTTGGCAGTTCAGGGTGACTGGAGAAAAGCAATGCTTAACTCATACTGTATCGTATTCGGTATTCAGGACCTTGTTACCACTCTTGCGGCAGGAGGATCCAAAGCGGATGTTGCAGCAGCCGCATGTCACTCTGTATCAGAACAGGTTTATGAACAGCAGCTTCAGGAAATTGACATTCGTGAACCGTTAATTCAGGTAGGTGGAACAAGTTTGATTTCAGGTCTTGTTGAGGCTGTAAGTGAAACTTTAGGCGGAATTGATGTTATTGTCCCTGAATATTCCCAACATATTGGTGCTGTAGGCGCAGCTCTTCTCGTATCCGGAATGGGACACAGACAAGATGATAAATAAGAAGAGTTGATTTGATGTTAGTTGAATGCTATGATGAGAAAGGTGCAGAAGTTTATGAAATCATCATAAAGCAAATCTTTCAGGATTTGGTTTTAGGCGCTGCCGTCGATGATTTGAAAGCTTATGTCAATCCTGATGATCCTGTATTTATATTAGCTATTAAAATGAAAAAGACTTCTACAGTTATTGAATTCAAGGATATCGCTCAGTTCACTTATGATAAGACTGATGATGTGACTCATATATTCATTGAAGATGAGAATTACCTTCCAAATATTTTGAAAAGATTATGGATGAGATTTTCAAGAGAGGAAATCTATCAGCCGACCAGATACAATATTGATTTAAACGGCAACCAGATGGATCTGGAAACTTTGGTTATTGATGACCCTCATTCCAATCTTCAAAGAAGAATTTATGATGCAATTTTCAGGATTTTGCCTGAAGGATTTAAAATTATCAAGGATATATCCACAAAAGACATTGTTGCTGTTGTAGCTACTGATGAGCTAATCATGGATGCTTGGATTGAAAAAGCAAATGAATATATAGCCGAATTGAACAAGGGCATGTAGAAAAGTATATATAACCCTTGTTATATAATTACTATAAATAAATTGGAGAGAAGTGGTTTTTATGAATGAACATAAAGGTTCAAGATTTGCACATATAACTGATGCGCAACCTTGCTTTAATGAAAAAATGCATGATAAAGTTGGTAGAGCTCATGTGCCGGTTGCACCAAAGTGTAATATATTCTGTAATTTCTGTACTAGGGACATTAATAATGAAGAAGACAGGCCTGGTGTAACTAGTTGTATAATGAAACCTGACGATGCAATTGCTCATATTGATGAAGTGACTGCAGATGGTCCAATCTCCGTTGTCGGAGTTGCAGGTCCTGGTGATTCACTTGCAAATGAAGAGACATTTGAGTTCTTTGAAAAAATGGCTGAAAAACATCCTGATTTAATCAAATGTATGAGTACTAATGGGCTTTTACTTCCAAAATATGCTGACAGGCTTGCAGAGCTTGGAGTAAATTCCGTTACAGTTACAATCAATGCAATAGATCCGGATATTGCAGTTGATATCTATTCATTCATTAAATATGAAGGAAAAATCTACAAGGATTATGATGCTGTAAAAATACTCATCAAAAATCAGCTGGACGGTGTTGAAAAGGCAGCTGCAAACGGCATGGTTGTAAAGGTAAACTCAGTACTGATTCCTGGATTGAATGATGAGCACATTGTTGAAATTGCAAAGGAAGTTAAAAAACGTGGAGCTTCATTAATGAACATTTTGCCGTTAATTCCATTAGGTAAGATGAAACATTATTCACGTCCTGACTGTTCAATGATGGAAAGTGTTCGTGAGCAGGTAGAAGAGATTATTCCGGTATTTCGTGCATGTACCCAATGCAGGGCAGATGCTTATGGAATTCCTGGTAAGAAAAGCGAAGATCATCATTTAGGAATGACTCCTCAAAGTCATTACTAAATCCATTTTTTTATTTTTAATTTTTCATTATTTAAAATGATTTTTCCATAAAGGATTTAACATCTTTATCATAAAACTATTTTTTTAATTAAGTCATTCTTTAATAATTTTTGTTTTCTGTAATTCTACAAGAAAAAGGTTAAATTACATAGATTACTCTTCCAATAAAATTATATTTTCCGGATTTATTTTTAAATATTGTGGAATAACGAATTTGTGTTCATATATGAGCTTTTCACGTTTCCACCATAATCCGTTTTCTAATGTGATTTCCCATTCAAATGGCATTTCCAGTTTTGTTGCATTATTAGTATCCATAACATTAACATCATCTTTTTCAGCGGGAGAAAAATCATGTGCTCTTATTCCAATATGGGTAATATTTGGTGTGATTTTTTTAGATACTTCAAATGTCACTCCCCAATCCAATGATTTGACATGATAATCATCAACAATTTCTATTTTGGAAATATTTTTACATCCTGTAAGTCTGGCAACCTGAACTTTTTGAGGATTTTCAAATATTTCATATGTATCCCCTTTTGCTATGATTTTTCCTTCATCCAAAATAATGATTTCATCACAGAACTGGAATGCTTCATCACGGTCATGAGTAACCAAAATGGAAAATCCTTCAAAATCTTTTAGCATATTAACAAGTTCTATACGTAACTGCTCTTTCAAATAGGTATCCATTGCACTGAACGGTTCATCCAGCAATATGACATCAGGACTGTATGCTAATATACGTGCTAAAGCTACTCTTTGCTGCTGTCCACCGGATAATTGTCGGGGGTACCTTTTTTCTAGTCCATTCAAATGGAAACGTTTAATCAAATCGTTCACTATTTTGGGGTCATGATTTTTAGGCAATCCAATAGCAACATTTTCTTCAACTGTCATATTGGGGAATAAAGCATAATTCTGAAATAAATAACCAACATTTCTTTTTTGAGGTTTTAAATTTATTTTATTGTCTGAATCGAAATAAGTATTTTCTTTATCTGTTGTTAAGCTCACAATACCTTCATCAGGGTCTACAATTCCCGCAATAGATTTGAGGGTCATACTTTTACCGCAACCAGAAGGGCCGAGAATACCTAAGCACGGTTTTTTCAATTCAAAATTAACATCTAAATCAAATTCCTTAAGTTTCTTTTGGATTTTTACTTTTAACAATTTATTGCTCATAATTCCTTCCTCGTGACCTAAAAATAAGTTAATCAATAAGTATTATGTTTCTATTATCATAAATACTAAATTATTTCCACTGTTTTTCCTTACGTATAGAAACAAAATCCATAATAAAAATAACTATAAATGATATGATAACAATTACTATCACATAATTAAAAGCTTCTCCCATATTTCCAGCAGCTACTTCAGAATAAACTGCCATTGGGAGAGTTCTTGTCTGTCCGGCGATATTACCTGCAAGCATGGCTGTAGCACCGAATTCACCTAGTCCTCTAGCAAAAGCAAGAATTCCTCCACTGATAATTCCTGGCAATGCATTTGCAAATAATATTTTCCAAAAAATGTTCCATTCGGACATACCTAATGTACGTCCTGCATCTAATAAGTTAGAATCAACTTGTTCGTATGCGCCCCTTGCGGAACGATACATTAAGGGAAAAGACATGACAACTGCAGCAATAACAGTTGCGGGCCATGAAAAAGCAATTTTTACTGCAAAAAATTCTAAGAAAAAGTGACCAATTGGCCCTCTAACACCAAAAGTGTACAATAAAAAGAACCCCACAACAGTAGGGGGCAATACTAGAGGGAGTGTAAAAATTCCGTCAAGCACTATTTTAATTGTATCATTTTTAAGTTTGATAAGTCCCCAAGCAACTATCAATCCTAAAAAGAATGTTATAAATATTGATAAACTTGCTGTTTTCATTGATATGAAAATAGGGGACCAATCCATCATGTCTTTTTTTCTCCTTAAATTAAATTATATTAATTATTTTCATGAATAATAGAATATAAACTTATTCATGAATACTGAATCCGTATTCTACAAATACATCTTTAGCTTCTTGGGTTTGTAAGAAGTCAAGGAATGCTTGTGCAGCTTCAGGGTTTTTGGAATCTTTGAGCATTGCTACTGGGTAAATAACAGAAGTGTTTAAAGATCCTTCTGGAGCTTCACAGACGATTTTTACGTCATCAGTGGATTTGGCATCAGTTGAGTATACAATACCGCAATCTGCTGATCCTTGAGCTACTTGGTTTAATACTGCAGTTACGTCAGTACCTAAAGATAATTTGGATTCAACAGCATCCCAAATATTGAGGTTGGTCAATGCTTCTTTAGCGTATTGTCCTGCAGGTACGGATTCCGGATCACCGATAGCGATAGTACCGTTAACATCTTTTAAGTCTTCGAATGAAGAGATGCTGGAATTGGAGTCAGCAGGTACGATTAAAACAACTTTGTTTTCTAAGAATTGTACGTTAGTATCATTGTCGACTAAACCTTCTTCTGCTAATTTGTTCATTTGTTTGTTAGCTGCAGACATGAATACATCTGCTCCTAATCCCCCTTCAATTTGGGTTTGTAAGTCACCACTTGAAGCGTAGGTAGGTGTAACGGTTACACCAGGGTATTTTTCTTCAAACATTGGAATTAATTTTTCATCATAAACGTTTTTTAAACTAGCTGCAGCAGCTAAGTTTACTTCTTGTCCGTTTAAGTCCTGTCCGCCTAAAAAGTCGAATAAACCAGCACTAACTACGGAACTTGCACCAACGAGCACAACTAATGCTACGATTGCAACTGCAAATATCTTTTTATTCATAGTATCCTCCTCTTTATAGAAAATATCACTATCAGATATCAAAACAATAATCCATTAGGAATAATTCTTGCGAATAAATTTTCTATTCATATTGAATGAATATGGTGTCTTATTATTATTTTATCGTACTTTATAATCTTCGATGAATAATAATATAACAATCAAAATTTTTTTTCAATTCCACATTATTTTTAATATTTATTCCTAATTAGACTATAATTTTATTTTCCTGATTAGTAATTATAATTTTGATACTATGGATATATAAATATTTTCTTAACGGCTTTAAAAACTACAAAATTTATGTTACTTTTGCTCTGGGATTGAATAAAATATATACAAAAATGTAATTTTTTGTGTATTTCTGCAAATCGTTACACTTCATAATAGGTTATGTTTTCTTTTATGAATTCCACATCTTTGACATATAAAACGTCTTTATATGTGTCCGTTCCTAATGTGTGGTTTTCAACAATTCTGCATGAAAAAATGTCTTCAATATATACATCAGTAGCATCTTCTAGGCGTAATTTGCTAGCATCAGAATAATCCATTATTATGATTTCATTATGGGACATGAAAACGTATTTAGAACCCAATGACTTCATACATGTCACTGTTTCATTGTTATATCCTTCAAAATATGGGTCGCTTTCTATCTCTTCAATCACTTTTGAAAGCTCAAGAGGACTTCCTGAAACGGTTAATGTAACTCTGTCAGCATCATCGGATGAATCTCCTAAGTATGCCAGATATATTCCGAAAATGGCAATAAGAATAATTATGATGGTGATAATTATTTTTTTCATAAAATCCCTTCAGTAAAGTTTTTCGCCTGTGTATTCGTTTTCCTCAGTGTAAATTCTTATTAGGGTGTCGACAGTATCGTCATACATTAACCTGTAGCCTATTGCACCGCCGTTATCTGTTTCCACATTATTTAATCGGCGGTCACTGAACTCACCGCAGTTATTGATGATGTACCACATTCCGTGAGGAGTATAAATGAACAGTGTTCCCTCACCCAGTTCATTCCCGTTTTTGAAGCTGTCATCCGGATCATAGATTTTTGTTGAGTGTATTGCCAAACGGCTCAAGTCCTGTTTCGGTGATGTTCCTCCTTTTCTGAAAAGGGTATTCAGCCAGTTGTAGGCCTTGTCCTTAAGGTTAACCTTTTGGATTGGATCTTCAAATGCCTTTCTGATTTTGTTCTGCCTTTTTTCAAGAGTATTTTCAATGCCCAGGATTTCCTCTACTTTAGGCACATCCTTTTCAAGGCATCTGTAACCTTCAGGTCTTCCGGTAACCTTGATAATTCCGTCCATGAAGTCTTTTCTTCTGAAGTTTCTCATATATGGCTTTACTTTTTCAAATTCCTCATCAGGAATTCTCTTGTTCAATCCGTATAAGTAGCCGTATTCATTAGCGTCATAGCATTTTGTTTCAAGTTTTAAATCTTTGTCTGCCATATTAATTACTTCCCATTGTATATTAGATTATTTTTGTCTAATTTAAATATTTTCATCGAAAGGTTATTTACTTCATGTTATCAATATAATAATAAGGAGATATTTTATGGATGAGGAATATATTACTGTTTCCAAGGTCACAGACTATATTGGTGAACTTCTTCGCAGTGATTTGAATTTAAGGCATGTATGTATCAAGGGCGAACTGTCTAATGTTACAATAAGTTCGAGAGGACATTTGTATTTTACTTTAAAGGATGAGGAAAGTAAAATTGAATGCATAATGTTCGGGGCTCGTTATAAAGTCAGATTCCGTCCTAAAAATGGTATGAAAGTACTTATGGTGGGCAAAATTGAAGTTTACAAACCTCATGGTACATACAAGTTTTATGCTGAAAAAATATCTCAGGACGGAATTGGTGTTTTGCATAGGCGTTTTGAAGAGCTGAAAAAGAAACTCAACAAAGAGGGATTGTTTGATGATAATCATAAAAAGAAAATCCCTAATTTTCCTAAAAGAATTGGGGTTGTAACAGCTCCTACGGGTGCGGCTATTCGAGATATTATTTCAACGATTAAAAGAAGATGGCCTTTGTGTGAAGTCATTTTATTCCCCTCTTTAGTTCAGGGTGAAAATGCTGCTGAAAATATTGTTTATCAGATTAAAAGAACAGATTCATTTAATTTAGATACTTTGATTGTAGGTAGGGGTGGGGGTAGCATTGAAGATTTGTGGCCTTTCAATGAAGAGATTGTTGCAAGAGCTATCTATGACTGTCAAACTCCTGTTATCAGTGCAGTGGGTCATAAAATAGATTACACAATTTCTGATTTGGTGGCAGATTTAAGAGCTGACACACCAACTGCGGCTGCTGAGATTGCAGTTCCTCCTTATGAAGAAATTAAAAATGGTCTGGCTCAACTCAATAAACGAGCAAATTTGGCAATAAATAAAAAATTAGATGAAAACAAGGCTAGATTAAATAACATTACTTCCAAGAAACTCTTTACCCATCCTTATGAAATTTATGCTCCTAAGGAAATGATGTTGGACAATCTTGTCGGCCGTTTGGATTTCACTGCAAAGTCATTAATCATGACAAATAAATCCCGATTGGATTTAGTTAAAAGTTCTAGTGTTTTTAAAAAGCCTGATGAGCTTTTTAGTTCTCAAAGGGTTGTTTTGGATGGTCTTATTGGTCGTTTGGATTATTCGTCTAATTCTTTGATTAAGGACAGTCGGAATAGATTGGAGTTAATTAAGAGTTCTAGTGTTTTTAAAAACCCTGAAAAACTGTTTGATTCACAAAATACTGTTTTGGATGGTCTTGTCAACCGTTTGGATTATTCGTCTAATTCTTTGATTAAAGACAGTAGGAATAAATTGGAGTTAATTAAGAGTTCCAGCATTTTCAGAAATCCTGAAGGACTTTTTGATTCTCAAAAACTTACTTTTGATAGTCTTGTTGGTCGTTTGGATTATTCTTCCAACAGATTAATATCTGCCAATAAGAATAGATTGGATATGGTAAAAAATTCTTCAATATTTAGAAATCCTGATAATATTGTTAATAAGAAAAAAGAGGAATATTTATTGCAGTTTTCAAAACTGGAAATCTTGAATCCTCTAAATACATTGAAAAGAGGTTATACTTTAGCAAAAAGTGAGGGAAAAGTTGTTTCATCATCCAAGGATGTGAAATCTGGTGATGAGCTGGAAATTGAATTTAATGATGGTAATGTTAATACAAAGGTGATTTAATATGGTAGATGAAAATATGAGTTTTGAAGATAACTTGAAGGAATTGGAAGAAATTGTTGCAAATCTTGAAAAGGGAGATGTTCCGTTGGATAATGCAATTGAAGAATTTAAAAAGGCTATGGATTTGGTTAAGGCCTGTGACGATAAACTTAAGGATGCACAGGATACAATTGCCAAAATAGTCAAGGATAATGGAGAAATTACTGATTTCGATGTGGAATAACAAAATGGATTCAGGTACTTTAGCTTTAATATTTCCTATGCTATTGGTCATTCTGGCCAATACGATGTATAATATCTGTGCAAAGTCAACACCAGGTGATGTCGACCCTTTTGCAACACTGATTGTTACCTATTTCATTGCAATGATAATTACAGTCATACTGTTTTTTGCAATTGCAAGACCGGAAAATGCATTGTTTGAATTATCAAAAATCAATTGGACATCAATAGTTTTGGGAGTAGCTATTGTGGGCCTGGAAACTGGTTATATTCTGATTTATCGCGCAGGATGGAATGTCAGCAACGCTTCTGTTGTGGCTAATATCTGTCTTGCCTGCACACTGCTTGTTGTAGGTTATGTTGTCTATAAGGAAAATATCTCCTTAACGCAAATTTTGGGCATAATCATTTGCATAATTGGATTAATTTTAGTCACAAAATGAACTCTTTATATATAATAAATTAAATAACATATAATGTATTAATTAAATAAAGGTGTATTAGACATGAAAATTAGAACTCCTGCCAGAATTCATATTACATTATTGGATTTGAATGGTTCATACGGCAGGATTGATGGAGGAATCGGATTTTCAATACAAAACCCTCAGTTTATTTTAGAGAGTACTCAGACTGAAAGCGGAGTTAATGTGGAATTCGATGAAAGTATTACTGATGAAGAAGCTATTGAAGAATGTAATTTAAAAATAAGACAGGCATATGAAGATATTTGCAATCATTTTGATATAGATTCAGGATTTGATTTTAAGGTCCACAATGCATTTTCAGCACATTCAGGATTTGGATCAGGTACCCAGATTGCTCTTGCTGCTGCAAAGTTAATCTGTGAAACAGTGGGCATTGACAAGTCATCTGTTGAATTGTCATCAATCGTCGGAAGAGGTGGAACTTCAGGAATAGGAACCTATGGTTTTGAAGATGGAGGATTCATTGCTGATGGAGGACACAGCTTAAAGGAAAAGGCCACATTTCTACCTTCCTCAGCATCAAGCGCATGTCCGCCACCGCTCATTGGAAGATATGAGTTTCCTCAGGAATGGGATGTACTTGTTGCCGTTCCGCCATACGGACTTTCAATTCACGATGGTGAGGAAGTTAATCTGTTCCAAAGATTCTGTCCGCTCCCGCAAAGAGAAGTTGAACAGCTTTCACACATTGTATTCATGAACATGATTCCGGCAATGCTTGAAAAGGATATTGAAGAATTTGGAAAATGTATCGATGAGATACACAAAAGAGGATTCCAGAAAGCCGAATTGACACTTTATGATGAAAGAATGCATAATCTGATGCAGCATTTGCGTGATAATGGTGCATATGGTGTTGGAATGAGTTCTTTTGGACCAACAATATATTCAGTTGTCGATGAGAGGAATAAGGAATCTGTTCTCAAAGCAACTAGAGAATTTTTAGGAGAAGATGCTCCTATATTTATAACTAAAGGTCAAAACAGTGGTTATGTTCTTGAAAAATAATCACTTTTTTCATTTCTTTTGTTTTAATCTGAATCTTTAAAGCAGATGTCTGCATAAGTGCAGAATCTACATACGTACTGCTCGTTTTTTGGAAATTTTTCCTGATTGACTTTTTGTCTGACGTCATATAATGTATCAAGGCCTTCTTCAAGCTCCTCCTGCATCATGTACTTTCGTTTATTTGGATTTTCCTCAAAATGAAGCAGTCTTAACTTATTGTTTTTGGTGAAAAATATTCCTGCAGCCACCACATTTCTGTCCTCATAATTGTTTTCAACAAGCATCTTGTAATATCCAAGCTCGCGTCTGCATTTGCTGAATGAGGATGAGGATCCTGTCTTATAGTCGATTACTACCAAATCTCCTTCAGGGTTTTCCAAAACGATATCAGTAATTCCTGTAATGTTGTGGGTATCATCGGTCAGATACTCTTCCTGGCTGAAAAGCTTATAGTCGTTTTCAATGAATGCTCTTCTAAAAAAAGAAGCCAGACTATCCAAGTGAACATCCATCTCTTCAGTATCCAGATTTAAGCTTTCAGCTATTAAATCAAGAGAATATCTGATATCCATCTGAGGATTATCGCCATATCTTACAACATAGTCCTCAGCAACTTTGTGAACGTCAGTTCCAAGAGCCATATACTCATTAGGGGGCATTTCAATCTCATCAATGTATCTGTATTTGAATTCACGGGGACATTTGAGATATGTGTTGATTTTTGATTTGGATAATCTCATAAATAATAATTATATTTTTAATTATTTATAGTTCTTTGACCAAACTTAATACCATGGATTTGAATACTTTCTTATTCGACTCAGTTGTCGGATTTTTTGTTATATTGATTGCCTTTTTATTAATTTATCTGCTGATTAATAGGCTCTATTTAAGAATCAGGGATAAAACAATTTTTGATATAAGGCAATACTTTCCTGAAGACGAAATACATTCTCTTAGACAAGTTGTGTTCTTATTTATGATGGCAGGGTGCTTTACATACGTTGTCCTGGATTTGGTTTTTGCTAATGTGGATATATGGTATCTTGCAACATTTGATTTTGTTTTATCTTTAATCTGTTTTATAGACCTGGATAAAAGCACAATTAAAAATAAAATTTTGGCATTTCTATTAATACCATTTGCTACGGTTTCTTTTTTACTTGTTGACTCCACTATTTTACTGTTTTTTGAATTTGCTCATCTTATTGTGATGTTATATATGATTAAGGTGTATTACACTAAATTCAATGAATACACTAAATATCACGGATTGGGAATTGCAGTAATACTTTTGTTTGCAATAATATTTTTCAGCATGTATATAACGGCTTTTGCAGAAAATGTGGACCTTTTTGACGCATTGATTATGAGTTCAAACGCTTTTACAAGTAACGGATATGCTATTTTAGGAAATTCCATTCTGGGCAAACTGGATTCCCTTGTCCTGGTATGGGGAGGCTATGTTATATCTGGCGTAAGTGTCGCCACATTAACATCTGCTATTTTAATGAGGCATTTCAATAGGAAATTCGATGAACTGGAAAAATTAATTAAGGAAAACAATAAATGAGGGGTTTGGATGAAAAAGTAAATCAGTGGTTTTAGCTTTCATGATAATTTTAATATGTGCTGTTTCTGCTGTTGCAGCAGGCGATGCAACAATTGACGGTCATAAATTCACTATTCCTGACGGATATTCCCTATATAATTCTTCAGACGATACAGTCAGTCTTGAAAAGGATGATTATCATGCAATAACCATAATTTTAGGGGATGCTGAAAATCTCGATAATGCAAAGGATAATCTGGCAAATATGGGATATGATTATTCCGGCTCAAATTCCTATAAATATGGGGATTTTGATGTGGTCCAGCAGAATTATGAATATGATGATATCGTGATATATGCCTATGTTTGCATGTCAGATGAGATTGATTTGATAATTACTCTGACCGCACCTAAAAGCGAACCTGCCCTTGAAGGCACAGACAATCCTGTAACAACAATATTGGATTCAATTAAATAGTGATAACATGGATGAATTGCTTAAAAAAACAGTAGAAATTGTATTGGAAAAACTGGATGATGAAATTGATGATATTACAGTAGAGCGAGCAGTATTTGGATTATTCTTCTCCGGTGTAAAGCTCTCAACAGGCCATGGGGGATTATGCTTTACGCCTGTCAAGGAAATGCCTGAAGCGGTATGCTGTCCAAGCTCAGCGGCCATAATGCCACTTTCCGGAAAGCTTTCAGGAGTTCCGGTAAAACAGTATCTTGATGACATATTCTGTGACAATGTACTTAGAAGAACGCTGGGAATTGCCGCCTTAAACGCATTAAGCAATCTTATCTGGGAAAAAGGGGACTGCGAATACAAACCTGTAATGCCACGTGATGCCTTTGATGAAATTGACGTGACAAAATACGAAAAGACTGTTGTCGTAGGTGCACTGATTCCAATGCTTAAAAAGCTTATTGCCGCAGGAAGCGATTTTAAAATATTGGAGCAGGATCCAAGAACTTTAAAGGAACGTGAAATGCCATTCTACGCACCTGCCGAAGATGCTCACAAATATGTTCCTGATGCGGATTTGCTTGTGATTACAGGAGTTACTGTATTGAACGGCACTTTATCCCATTTGCTTGAACTTGCAAAACCTGATGCCGAAATACTTGTTACAGGACCGACTGCAAGCATGATTCCGGATGCATTCTTTGAAAATGGCGTTACCATGACTGGAGGCATAGTTGTAACAAAAGTAGATGAACTGCTGGATATAATCTCCGAAGCAGGTTCCGGATATCATTTCTTCGGCCAATCAGCAGAACGTGCTGTCATTCGAAGGGACTGATGAAAATTTTTATATCATTTCAGGATAATATTAATAATTATGAGAACTATTGAATGGGAAGACAACAAATTAAAATTAATAGACCAGACTAAGCTTCCGGATGAATTAACTTACGTTTACTGTGAAAATTACCAAGAAGTCATTGTAGCAATCAAGGACATGATTGTGCGCGGGGCACCGGCTATTGGCGTAGCCGCAGGCTTTGGTATGGCTCTCGCCTATCTGAATGGTGATGATTTGGAAAAAGCTGCTGATGAAATCAAGGCCGCAAGACCAACAGCCATTAACCTCTTCTGGGCAGTTGACAGAGTATTGAATAGCGATGATCCTTTACAAGAAGCCTTAATAATGTATCAGGAAGATATCGACACCAACATGGCTATTGGAAAGTACGGTTCAGAGGTCATTGATGATGGAGATACCGTTTTAACCCACTGTAATGCTGGAGCGCTGGCATGTGTTGATTATGGTACTGCACTAGGTGTTTTTAGAGCGGCTCGTGATTCAGGTAAAAATATTAATGTGATTTGTGATGAAACCAGACCACGTGGTCAGGGAGCCAGCCTGAGCGTTTGGGAAATGCAGCAGGAAAACATTCCTGTAAAACTGATTCCCGATGTAGCTTCAGGATTTCTGATGTCACAGGGCAAAATCGATAAGGTCGTCATCGGTGCGGACAGGATAGCAAAAGGCGGCGTAGTTAACAAAATCGGTTCATTCATGGTTGCAATGGCCGCAAAACAGCATGATGTTCCATTCTATGTGGCAGCTCCATTATCCACTTTTGATTTTGAAGCATCCATTTTCGATACTGTTATTGAGGAAAGGGATGGCGATGAAGTCAGATATTATGGTGGTGCCAGAATATGTCCTGAAGGCACAGAAGTGATAAATCCTGCTTTTGATATAACTCCAAAAGAGTTCATTACGGGTATCATAACTGAAAATGGAATTATTGATCCGATTTAAATGGATTTTTGTCAGTGTTGATATTTGGTGGTAATTTTCGCATCTATTGCAACATGCCATTCTCCTGGGGATGTGGACTTGACTTTTCTCGTGTTTATAATTTCCACATTTTTATTCTCTTTCAAAGCTGCATCAATTAACCTTTTTGTCCCATGTTCATACCCATCTGAGAACTCATAATAATTGATTATACCACCATCTTCAATTAACTGCATTGCAACATCAAGGAAATCATAGGCAAGACCTGGAAGGTTCATGATTATTCTATCAAATTTACTTTTAAATGATTTGGATATTTCCCTTGCATCAGTGCAAATTGCCTCGACATTTTTTACCTTATTCAATCGGATGTTTTCCCTGAAATATTTTATGGCATTATCGTTAATGTCCACTCCAGTGATATTAACGTCATTATTTTTAGCTATGACTATTGGAAATGGTCCGATTCCACAGAACATATCCAAAATGTTTTCTCCATCATTAACGCTATCGCTCACGCGTTTTCTTTCGGTTGCAAGTCTTGGTGAAAAGTAAACTTCCTTGACATTCAGCTTCAGTCTGGCGCCATGTTCTTTATGGATAGTCACAGGTTTGTCTTCGCCTGCAATAAGCTCAAGATCACGGATTCTGGTTGTTCCGTGAACGGCGCTTTTTTTCATGTAAATGGCTTTTCTTTTGGTAAAATCAAGGGTCGCTTTTCCAATAATATTCTTTTTAGGTTCCAGGTTGTCAGGAATTTCCAAAATGACTACATCTCCAATCGTATCGAATGATGTTCTTAAATCTTCAATTTCTCCACTGTCAAGCTCTCCTTCAAGCAATTCTGCAAAATTATGTGGGCGGGTATTCAGTGGCTCTAATTCAATATCAACGATTTCATATTCTTCAATATCCTCTTTTATTGGAATGTAGCCGTAATCACTTTCGGCTTTGATTCTGTAATCCATTCTCATTAATTCCTTTTCCATCAGTTCTTTTCTGACATCATTGAGCTTTTTTAATGGAACCTTAACACATTTCATAATAACTTTTTTATGTTTTATTCAATATATAGTATTAACATGTTTTATTTAGTAGGATTAGGTTTATTTGATGAGAAAGATATTTCCTTAAAAGGTTTGGAATGTTTAAAGAATGTTGATAAGATTTATGCGGAATTTTTCACTTCACGATTGTTTGGTTCAAGCTTTGAAAAGATTGAAGAGTTGATAGGTAAGGAGATTGAAGTTCTGGTCAGGGGTGAAGTTGAAGAGGAGCACAGGTTCATTGATGAGGCCAAGGATTCTGATGTTGCATTGATTACTGGAGGCGATCCTCTGATTGCAACCACTCACAGCGACTTTCTGGTTCAGTGCGCTAAAAAAGGCATTGATTATGAAGTCATTCACGGATCATCAATATTGTCTTCAGCACCTGCCATTTCAGGCCTTCAGGGATATAAGTTCGGTAAGGTAACAACTATCCCGTTTCCGGATTATAATTTTTATCCTAAGTCTCCTTATGAAGCCATTGAAGAAAATTTAAAATCAAACTTGCATACTCTCGTATTACTTGACATTCAGGCACATAATGACAGGTACATGACTGTAAATCAGGGTTTGGAGTATTTAATGAACATTAAGGATTCAATTGACTATGATGGATTGATTAATGAGGATACTTTGGCAATGGGTATTGCAAGAGTCGGATCTAGTGATGTAATCGTTAAAGCAGGAAAAATAGAGGATTTAATCGGTTTTGACTTTGGCGGACCTCTTCACTGTATCGTTATACCGGCCGATTTACATATCGTAGAAGCAGAATATCTTGTAGAAATCGCTGGGGCTGATTCAAGTATCTTGGATGATGTTTAATTGGAATACAAGGGGATGAAGTAGATGAATTAGTATCTACTTCGTGTTTTGTGTGAAATGAACAAACTTTGGAGATTATAACTGATTGAGGTATGTTCATTGTAGATATGAATTTTTCTTCACATCGTTTAATACATATGTTTTCCTAGTATATATATTTTTTTAATTTTTTTTTTAAAATATTTTTATTCATGGTGTTTTTTATATATTTCCATTATTTTTTTTCATATTGCGTTTAAAATCAGATAATAATCAGAAAATTGTGGTATTTAATAAATAGGGGAGGGGGAAGTAGATTTTTAATCTCTACTTCGTGTTTAAGTGCAATGAACTAACTTTGGAGATTATAAAATGGTTGACTGATGTTCATTGAAATACATGAATTTTTTTTCACATCGTTTAATACATTAGTTTTTATTATATATAAACTTTTTTCTTTTTTTGGATGTCGCAGTAGAATTTTCATGATATTTTGCAGGGATTTTAACATATTGTGTTCATGAGGTAAATTCCGGTGCCGAATGGAAAATGGAAAAATTTTAAAATTTCAATGTTTGTCTTAGAAAAATTTTTGCAAATCTGTTGATGTTAGCTTATTTAACTCATTGATTTTTGGTAGGTGTTTATGAACACAACATGATTTTAAGAAAATAATTTTGTAATTGTATGTTGTTTATTTTCAATTTTCAACGGATAGAAAGCTTATATTTAACTATTTTATTTTACCTGATTTTACTCTTTGAGGTAATTATTATAATTAATGTGTAAAAATAAGCCTATAGAATACTGTATAGTTTATTTACTAGAAGTATACTAATAATTATTCATGACTAAAAATAGAAGAATAACAATTAAGGTCAATAATGATCTGGACATATATTTTCGTAAATTAGCCTCTTCTAAGTTAATGTTCACTAGCGGTTGGTATTCAAAAGCTATTGAAGAAGCTATGAAATTGTGGATTGAAAATGAGGAGAAGTAATGGCTATTAATTTATTCTCCTCAATATTTAATTTTTTAGCTATTTCATAAGCAATTAAATTATCAGTTCAACGGGTGCGCTCTTTTTTTTAATCATTTTAGATAAACTATTTAAGTTATAAATAATGTAGATATAATTAAGTAGGTGATTAGTGATGGAAAATGAGGAATTTAGAACTGTGCGGGTATATACCAAAAAATATACCAGCAAAGATAAGGACGGTAATTCTGTAGAGAAGGAATCCAAACAGAAACAGGTAAGCCTTAAAAAAGAAGATCCTTTTGAAGACAATGACCTGGTTAAGGTCATTCCAAAAGATGAGTATGAAAAATTAATCGAAAATAATTCATCTGAAAATGATGATGATATTTTAGCTCAAAAAGATGCTCAGATTAAGGAATTGCAGGAACAACTCGATACTTTGAAAGGTTCATTTTTCGATGATGTCGGATCACTTAAAGACCAATTGTCCGATAAGGAAGAACTGATTAAAGCAAAAGATGAGATTTATGAACTGAATAAAAAACTTGTCAGCGTTGATGAGGAAAGAGTTGCCATTTTCAAGGAATTGGATTATAAAAATAAGATGATTCTTGCTTATAACGTTGAGCTGAACAAATCTATTTTAAATGCCATCAATGTTGTCATTGATGAAGCCCGTGAAAATATCAACAAAAGAAATGCCGATTTGATTGAAGGATTGGAAAAATCCATCTCCAAATCAAAACATGAAGTAAATGAGAAGAACAAGGCTATAGCATATGAGATAAACAGTACAATTGCTGACATGAATGAGCAAATCAGAAACACAAGCACTCTTAAAATGATACTTAACAAAAAGAAAATCAATTTAAGAGTACCTACTGATGATCTGCTTAAACCATTCGAGTTTGACTTTGACGTCGAACAGCTTCTTTCAGGCCAGGCACTGGAATTGGACGCTTCTGAAATATTGAAAGAAGTAATGCCTAAGCTTCCGGAACCATTTTCCAAATATATTGATACATTGGAGGAAACTCCTGAAACAATTGATATAAAATCCAGTAAAGAGGAAGACTAATGAGCAAAAATGTTTTTCAATCAGGCAATGTGAGTTTTGAATATCTGGATACATGGACAGTTGAGGATGCGGATACTTTCAACAATCCTGACTGTATTGCAACATTATCCAAGGGTGAGAATAATCTTTTGAATGTTGTTGCATTTCCCACCCCGACCACTTTGGACAGTTATAAGGAATTCATGGAAAATACCATAAGTGATGATGGCGGGGTGATTCTGGAATCGGATTTTGTCCAAATAGCTTTGATGGATGCCATTAGGCTCCATGCCAATATCAAATCTCCTGAAATAACCTTTGATATTCATACCTATGTATTCATAGAAGATGGCAATATTTACATTTTTGAGTTAAGAACAGCAGATTATTCCTCAAAAACCATAAAAGAATATGATGAGATGGTTTCATCATTAATATTAAAATAATTGGCTGTATTCTAAAATAAAGTCCATATATGTCTTATCCAATATTTTTAATGTGGATATGTTTTGGGGAGCGGTTCCTGAACGCTCTTCAACCAAATTCCTCAATGAACTGTTTTTCATATGTGCATGTATTTCCGCTATGACAAACTCCAGACACTCGATATTTTTCTTTTCAAGCTCTTCTTGGGTAATGTCTTCATAAATTTTATATGTATTCAGGTCATAGGCTTTGGTCGGTGTTTGCAGAACATTCAAATGACTGTAGTAGTTGCTTGCATCAGCTAAAAATCCGTCTATCCCCATATATGTTAATATTGGCATAAAAGAGCTTTCTGCAAATGTAAAGATTAACATGCTTGATGGATGAGCATTTTTTCTTAGATTGATTACAATATCCACCAGTTCTCTCGGATTTGTTAAAAGTTCATCTCCATTGGCTATGATGAAAACATTGTATCCGATTTTTTCAAGTTCTTTCATGCATTCGATTCTCAAGTCAATGTATTTGGATCCCTGGATTACTGCAGCATCATAGCTATCTACATTTTCACCGGCAATTTTTAATGTTTCCCTTACATTGAGCTGTGCAATTTCCTTGTCTATGTTGTAGGCAGACCCTTCTGATGGGCATATTTTCAAATCGCCTTCGTAAAATAATTTTGGAGTCATTTCACCATCGCATTTTCCAATTCTTCCGGGTCCGTCATGGGATTTAATTTCGAATTTTTTAATCATTTGATTCTTCCTTTTTTCTGTTGTTATTCGTTTTGTATATTATTATTTATTAACCTTTAAAATTTTAGGTTGCCCTAAAAAAATAACTTAGTGTAACCTTTTTGATTACACCTTTCAAAAATTTAGTAAGCTTTATATATGATTTTCAGATAAACTATAATTAAGGATTGGAGGATAGATATTCCAATGAAAATCCGAGGTGTGTTTTCAATGTCTATTATAAATCGTCTTAAATCCTTGTTTTCCGAGGATAAAGATATGGAAGAAAAAAACATCACAGATAAAAAATCTGATGATGCAGGAGTTAAATTATCCAATTTGGATGATGCTATAGTATCTGGAACTAAAACATCAGTTCCTATTTCTGATGTACTTAAAAAAGATGATGATGCTAGTGAAGTAACATTTAAAAAAGATGTTAGCTCCATTGAAGAACAACGTGTTGAAGAAGATCTTCCTATAATAGAAGAAGATGAACCTTCTAATGATGAAGAAATTCCTAAAGAAGAGGAAGAAGAATCTGAAGTAGAAGAAGTTCAAGAAGTTGAATCAGTAGAAGACTCTGCTGAGGAAGATGGCGATGAAACTTCAGAAATTGAAGAAGAAGTTCCTGTGGAAGAATCTTTAGATGTTGAAGAAAATACTTCTTCAGATGAGGAAGATGTTAACACTGATGATGAAGAGGAATCAGCTGAGAAAGCTGATGACGAAGAAAAAAATCAAAATAAAGATGAAAAGAGAGATAATATGACTTTATTGACTGATAAAGAATTATTAACAGATGCAAATCGTGACCCAGAATTTACTGCTGAGTTTATTGATGCTGGAATTGAAACTGTTAAACATTGTTTCCAATGTGGTACCTGTGGTGGAGGATGTCCTTCAGGAAGAAGAACTCCTTATAAAGTAAGACAAATTGTCAGAAAATGTTTACTCGGATTAAAAGAAGAAGTAATCACTGACGACGCATTATGGATGTGTACTACCTGTTACACTTGCCAAGAAAGATGTCCTAGAAGCGTAAAAATTGTGGAAATTATTAAAAAAGCACGTAACGTTGCTGCTCACGCTGGATACATGGCAAAACCACACAAAATGACTGGTGTATT
>NZ_JAZUMY010000012.1:0-24517 GCF_045603845.1 Methanobrevibacter sp. | reverse complement strand
CAGGGTGCCCAGTTTAAAAAGGAATTTGTGGAATAAATATGAAAGCACCAATAATTGAAATATTTTCTTCTTTTCAGGGAGAAGGAGTTTTAATCGGTCAAAGACAAATTTTTGTCAGGTTTGCAGGTTGCAATTTAAATTGCGCTTACTGTGACACTAAAAACAGTATTTTGAAAAATCAGGGAACACTTATGACACCTGCTGGAGTTGTTGAAAAAATCGAAAGTATTTTAACTCCTGACTGTCATACTATATCTTTTACCGGAGGCGAACCGTCATTGTATCCTGAGTTTATAAATGAGGTTTCAAAGCTCACGGACCTTGATATAATGCTTGAGACTAATGGTACTCTACCGGCAAATATTGATTTAATTGATAATTTAGATATTGTTTCTTTGGATATTAAGTTAAAAGAACGGTTTAAAGGTCATTTTGATGAAGATATTTTTTTAAATGAAATTAAATCACTAAATTTATTAATAGAAAAATCTATAAATGTATATTGTAAAGTAGTTATTTTGCCAAGCTTAAAAATAGAATCATTTGAAGAGGTAATTAAAAAAATCGATAAGGAAATTATTGATAAAAACAACATTCAATTTATTATTCAACCTTCCAGTCCTTTAAACGAATGGAAAAATCTTTCTGATTGTTTATTTGAGTTTTCTGAAATTGTTGGTAAATATTTTGAAGTTTCCACCATTCCTCAAATTCACAAGATTTTAAATATCGAGTAATGATTTTATTTGGCTATAATTACAATTTTGAGGTGAATATATGAAAGAAAATATAATGAAAATAGCATCTAAAGATGTTGTGTCAATTCCTCCAAGTAAAAGTATTAAAGATACTGCAAAAGTGATGATGGAACACCAATTTAGAAGATTACCAATTACCGATCCGGGTTCTGGTAAAGTGTTAGGTATTGTAACAGTAATGGATATTTTAGATTTCTTTGGTGGAGGAAATAAATTTAACATTATTGAGAAAAAATATGAAGACAACTTCTTAGCAGCTATCAATGAACCTGTACGTGAAATCATGTCCCGTGATGTCATATGTTTATCCGAAAAATCTTCTATAAAAGAAGTAGTTGATGTAATGCTTGCTAATCAAATAGGAGCTATTCCTCTCATTGATTCTGATGATAAACTCGCAGGTATTGTAACAGAAAGAGATATTGCATTATCTCTCGCAGGCGAAATGGATGATAGGACCGCACAAGATTACATGAGTACAAAAGTTTTCACAACCACTCCAGGTACTCCTGTCGAAAGTGCATGTAAAATCATGGTCAGAAATGGATTAAGAAGAATCCCTATTGTTGGAGGGGAAGCTGACATATCCAAAGCAGCTAAAAAATTATTGGGTATTGTAACTTCAACAGATATTATTCGTTTCCTTAATGCTAAAGAATTATTCGATAACTTAAATTCCAATGCTGCAAGCGACGTATTGGAAACCAAATTATCCGATATCATGGTTAAAGACGCAATTATTGTTGAACCAGAAGACACCATTGGTGAAATCTGTGAATTATTCAAAATAAGCAATATCGGTGGTGTACCGGTAGTTAAAGACGATGCAGTAATTGGTATTATTACTGAAAGAGATATTTTAAGAGCTGTTAAAAAATTATAAAAATGGAGGTCTTTCCATGCAAATCAAAAATTTAATGTCTACTGCATTAATTACCATAGACAAAGATCAAAGTCTCGCAGATGCATTGAAATTACTTAGAAAAAACAAAATTTCACGCCTTCCAGTTCTTAACAATAAAGAATTGGTAGGTATTGTTTCTGAAAGGGACATTGCAAAAAAACTTGGTTCTTCCAAATATGAAAGCATGCCAGCTTCAAGGCTCCACGTTTCATCTGTAATGGTTAAGGACATCATTTCAGTTCCTCAAACCATGCGTTTAGCTGAAGTGGCAAAAATCATGCTTGAAAACGGAATAGGATCCGTACCTGTAATGGACGAAGACAAAATGGTCGGTATTGTTTCAAAAGCTGATTTTGTAACATTGGCCGTTGACGGTGAATATGATAAAATATGCACCAAAGAGCTAATGTCTAAAGATATCAAATCAGTTTCTCCATCTGAAAGACTTGTCCATGCAAGAAGAGTCAGCATTGATTCTAAAGTCGGCAGACTTCCAGTTATTGATGATGAAACTTTGGTTGGAATGATTACTTCTAAAGACTTGATGAGAGCTTTCATTGACTTTAGAAAAAAAGTTCCTGAAAAATACCAGAAATCTCAAATTAAAGAAGTATTGGTTGAAGATATCATGTCCACAAATCCTCGCTTCGTAACAAAAGATACCTGCATCTCAGATGTTGCCCGTATCATGATGGAAACCGGATTCAACGGTTTGCCTGTTGTTGAAGATGATGTCGTTGTTGGAATTGTAACACAAACCGATATTTTAAGACTAATTGCAAAATTAGAAGCATAGTGTAGCTATTTTAGCTATACTTTAAATTTCTTTTTTTTTAAGGTGATTATTATTAGTGAATTAATCTCTTTTTTAGGTCCGAAAGGAACATTTTCCCATGAAGCTGCAACACTTTTGGGAGAGGATTTAATACCATATTGTACAATTCCAGCAGTTATGGAAAGTGTTGTCAATGACCAATGTGTCAAGTGTATTGTTCCTATTGAAAACTCAATTGAAGGGCCTGTCGGCATTACGCTGGATTCTCTTGCCCATAAATATGATTTGAATATTGTTGGTGAGGTAATCATACCAATCAAACAGAACCTGATAGTCAATCCCGGCTGTAGGCTTGAAGATATAAATGATGTCTATTCACATTCCCAGGCCATTGCCCAATGTCAGGAGTTTATAAGCAAGAATAACATTCAGCCGCATTATGCAGTCAGCACCGCCAGCGCAGCAAAAAGCATCATTGGAGATAATTCCAAAGCTGCTATTGGTAATGTTAAAAGTGCCGAACTGTATGGATTGGAAATCCTTGAAGCCAACATTCAGGACGTTGATAATAACGCCACACGTTTTGTAGTTCTATCAAAACAGGATACTGATCCGACAGATGTCGATAAGACATCCATAATATTTTCAATTTATGAAGACCGTCCGGGTTCTCTTTATCATATTCTTGGAATTTTCGAAAAGAATAACATTAACATGACTAAAATTGAATCAAGGCCTTCCAAGCAGGGTTTAGGTAAATATCTCTTTTTCGTTGACTTTTATGGTCACTGTAAAGATGATATAATAAAAGACATTCTTAAAGAAATTGAGGATAATACCTATTTTTTCAAGGTTTTAGGTTCTTATCCTGAATTTTAATTACTTTTTTTCAATGTAAAAAATTATTTATATCAATTATTGTGATATATATAGCATTTTGAATGTTTTTCATGTAAATAATTATAAAGGAGGTATGACGCTTGGATAAAAAATATGCTATAGGTATTGGTGTTATTTTAGCAATATTCCTTATTTCGTCAAGTTATGCAATTTTAACTGGTGATGATGTAAATTCTACTAATGCTAATGATGTTCCAAAAGACATTAACAATGTTACTGTAAATGAATCTGTTAGTGTGGAAAATAGTACCATTGATAAATCCATTGATGTGGATAACTCTGTTAGTGAGGATAAATCTATTGATGTGGATAACACTGTTGGTGAAGATAACTCTATTGCTATAAAATCTGAAATGAATACTTCAAATTCTATTGTTAGTGAAAATCCTCCAGCAGATAGAATTTACACGGTCGATGGTAAGACCTATTTCGAATCATATGATGGAAATGGCAATAAATTTGTTGCAGAGATGATTGATATTCCTCATGAACATCCGGATAATTCTCCAGATGATGTTCCTTCTGAGAAATATAATCTGAACAAAGATTTCTATTCAGAACTTAATCTAGAACCGGGTTATATGGTTTTTGCATAGGTTACTTTTTGTAACCTCTCTTTTTTTATTTATTTAATAAAGTCTATTTTACTATTTAATTTAACATCCTCTTTTTTAAATATTCAAAGTAAAGTATAAATTAATGTTTACATATAATAAATATTGTTAATAATTTAAGGAGGGTTGGTAATGTCTAATGATAAAGATAAACTTCTAGAAATTATGGCCAGTTTGGAAACGGACTATGCTCATGGAAAAATATCTAGGGAAAAGTACATCTATTTCCGTTCAAAATATGAAGATAAACTAAATGCATTAGATGCTAAAGAAGCTACTGATAGAATTAGGTCTATGCAAGGTAAACCTTCTAATTCTCCTAAAAAAGAAAAAAAACCTATTAATGAAGATAAAAAAGAAGAGGAAGATTTGGTTCAAAAATATATTATTAATCCGAAAAAAGGAGACAAAGAACTTAAGAAAAGAGCTCCAATGGATTCAGACACTTTTAAACTGGTAGCTATTTTAATTTTGGCTGTCGGTTTTACTGTAGGTGCTGCTTTTGGAGTGTTTAATTTCGATTTCCAATCTTTTTCAAGCACTGATGCTGTAGCTATCGTTACAGACACCGCATTTCCGGATGTTGATGATATCACTGTAAATACTACGGCTGAAGTTAATGATACTTACTATGATAATTCGTCTTATGACTATGTGGAAACTACTGAATATTATGATACGCAGTCTTATGACTACAGTGAAGACTATTCACAAGGTTCCAGTGAATCATATGACAGTGGACCCTCTGATACTGGTGGTTCAGAGGCTACCACTTAATTATTTTTTTAAAATGGTGAATATATGAAAAAAATTACGATAATTGGGGTTGTAATACTCATTGTTATTATTGCGGTATTCGGATACATTGTTTTCAATGATATTCAGTTTGACCATAAAAGCAGTAACACAGGAAACTCCAATGAATCAGTTGAAATGTTGTCCATTTCAAAAGGTGGAGTTACTATAAACTATCCTTCAAATTGGGTAATTGCGCAAGCTACATCCAATTATACTATCCTTGCTATTGCTAAGGAAAGTTCTGTCGATAGTCTTGAAGTCGGTCAGGTCAATATACATGTTGAAAAACAGGAGTTTTCAGGAGATTTTGCCAATTTCGTCAACAAAACATATAACAATGTTCAAGCAGACGAAGCTTTTGAATTGGTTTCTTCCGGAGAAGTCTTAATTAACGATGAAAAAGCTTTGCAATATATCTACACTTCCAGTGCTACTAATGGTGTTGTAAAACAGCACAAAGCATTATGGTTTGAAAGAGGCAGTGAAGCTTATGTTATCATGTATAGTGCTCCTATTGATAAATATGAGAATAATTTGCCTGCTGCAGACTATATCATAGAGCATATTAAAATTAACTAATTTTTTGAGGTATTTTATGATTGTATTGTGTGTCACGGGTAGTGTAGCAGCTACTCAGGCCATTAAATTGGCCAGGGAATTTAAACGTCAGGGTGTTGAAGTGAAATGTTTCATGAGCGAGGCAGCTTGCAAAATAATCCATCCTAATTCCATGGAATTTGCAACGGGCAGTGAGGTCATCACAGAGCTTACAGGAAACATAGAGCATGTCCGATACTCTCAGGAAGACTTGATTCTTGTGGCTCCGGCTACCGCTAATACCATAAGCAAATTTGCACATAAAATAGCCGACAATCCTATTTCAACTTTACTGATTACTGCATATGGACATGACACACCTATTTTATTTGTTCCATCAATGCATGATTCAATGTTCAAGGCTATTGAAGAGAATATTGAAAAAATCAAGGATGAAGGTTCCGCTTCATTCATGCCTCCAGTAATGGATGAAGGAAAAGCCAAATTCCCTAATAACGAGGATATAGTTCTTGAATCTTTAAGATGTATTAATCTGGCTAAGAAGTGATTTTTATTCGTGGTAAAAAAGTTTTAATTAGTTTGGGTGGAACGTTTGAGCCCATTGATTCTGTAAGGGGTATCACCAATAAGTCCTCAGGTAAAATGGGTTTGGCCCTTGCAAAGCAAGCTTACATATTAGGTGCCGATGTCACATTGGTAGCTGCAAACGTCAGCGTTGACATTTCACCTCTTTTTGATGTTATTCGTGTTGAAACGTCCAGGCAGATGGCGGATGCTGTTTTTGATCTTGTCGGTGATTATGATGTTTTCATTTCAACGGCAGCAGTTTCTGATTTTGAAGTTGTTGAGCGCAAAAACAAAAAGATTGACTCCGATTCATCTCTGGCAATTAGCTTGAAGCCTACGTTAAAGATCATTCGTCAAATTAAAAAGATCAATCCCGGCATTTTTTTAGTTGGATTCAAGGCGGAATTCAATATTACTCGTGATGATATCATTTATTGTGCCCGTAAACAGATTGCTGATGCGGGAACCGATTTGGTGGTTGCAAATGATGTTTCCCATGAGGAATGTAGCTTCGGGTCTGATAAAAATGAGGTTTTAATCATTGATGATGAAATATTGTCAGTGCCTCTTGCGACAAAGGATGAAATTGCAAAAATTATTATGAATGTCATTTCTAAAAAGATTTCATGTAGATGACTTTATTCTTTTTATTATTTTTCATCAATAGCTATCAAAATTATTGAAATATCTATTAATTATTTTGATTTATTTTTGATAACTCTATTTTTAATTAATCGTTAAATCAATTAAAAGGCCAGAAATTTTCCTTGCATATTCTTGGCCATATTTTTTCAGATGTCAAAATAATTCATATGTTCGTATTTGATGAAACATCAACTTCTTTATATGTAATTTATAAAGATTTTTCATTTTAATAACTTAATGTCAATATTGCTTTTAGCGAGTAATATGTTCGGAAAAAAATAAATTTTCAGTAATACTTTTTTGATAAAAAGACAGTATTTTAAGTTAAAATTTTAAATTGATAAAAAAGAGTTTTTAAATAAAATAAGTTCAATCCTTTAGGATTTACATAAATGAAGTGATTAGTAGAGTGAATTTACCTAAAGGATTATTAAGTGAACTTTTATTTTATTTGCATTAGCATATATAATATTTAATTTTATGGTATAAAAAGCTATCGAAGTATTACTTTTCAGGGTATTTTTTAACATTTTTGAATAAAAATTTAAGGAAGTTTTTCACTTAATATGCTATGAAAATTCACTATTTTTTTTTAAAAATTTTTCTTAACAATGAATGCCATATGGTCTTTTTCGTAAGGTTCCAGTTTTATTTTTTCAATAATTTTAAAACCTTTTTCTATCATTTTCTTCTCTTCTTGCTTGAATATCTTTTTAGGCTTTTGTATAACATCAATACTTCTGGCCTTAAGTGTTATCATTCCTAAAGCATCCTCTTTTGCGAATAAATTCATATTTTTCATAAATAATTCTGACTGTGTTGGCTGAGCAACGTCGCAGTACAATAAGTCCACTTTTTCAACCAAATTCATATATTCTTTAGGTTTGGTTGCATCGCCCAATATAGGATAAATGTTTTGTCTCTGGCGTGACAGTCTAGTTAACTTTTTGGCTGTGACAGGTGAAAATTCAACAGCATATATTTTCCCATCATATATAATATCTGAAATATGTGAAACTGTTGTACCGGTTGACGCACCAAGATAGAGGACCTTATCGTCATTTTTAATATCCAAATTTTTTAAACCGTTTAAAAGTGCAGCTGCAAGTTTTGACCTTCTCGGATTCCATAATCTGTATTCGACATCCTCTGAAATCAATTCTTCACCATACACATTAATTCCGGGTGTCAGATTACGTGTTGCAATTTCTCTGCCTTTAAAAAAAACATCCATTTTCATTTCCTCCTTCTTTTTTTGGATTTTTTATGCTTCTTTTTTGATTTTTGCTTTTCTTCTGTTCTTTTTTTATTTGTCTTTGTTGGGAATGGATTATTTTTTTCTATTTCTTGAGCCTTTTCGCTGAATTCATTCAATATTTCCGGATTAAAGTCATGTGTAAAAACATCTTTTCTTGCTGCAAGAGATATCCTTCCTGCAAGCAATCTGGCGATTTTTCCACGATTCCACCACTTAGCTCCACGAACCTGTGGGTGCTGGTATATCAATCCGTATTTTGGCGGACGGTCACCGCTTTTCAGATGTCTGAACAACGCTTTTTCAGCGCCCATTATCTGAACTGTGCTTGAAGGGTAACTTGCTAATCTTTTAAGTCCTCCAGCATGTGATATCATTTTTGCAGCAAGAGATGAGCCCAGCAACAGTTTCAGGTTTGGTGCAATTGAATCCATCTTATCGTCAATGTAACTTAGAATGTCTTTTCTTGTCTGCTGGAGTTCATATATTGATTTGGCGTATCTGTTCATTATTTCCAGATCTTCAGGATTAATGTCTTCCTCTATATCCAGCATATCCTGTGGAAATGCGTCACTTTTGGCATTGATTATTTCTTCTTTCGTTTTGTTTTCATAAATTAATCTGATGTATGTTTCGTTATTTTTAATCAGATCCATTTCAGGGAAGTATAGGGCATACCATTCACGTATTCTTTCAATTAGCTTTGAAATTGACTCATCGATTTCATCAATTGAGTTAATGGCCTGTATCAGATGCTTATCCTCTGAAGACTGTGCCTTTTTCATTTTGTAAATGGACAGTTTCTGATAAACTTCACTGTCAACATCCAAATCAAAATTGCTTCTGAGGTATTCTCCGGCCAGATTCGGATTTTTGACCTTAACTTTATCGCATTTGTAATCTGAGGCACGTTTGTTTGATTCGATGTAAATCGTATCGTAAGATTTGCTTAATTCATCAATCAGTTCTCTTTCTTCAGATGGAATTTCCTTATTGTCAATTTCAATTAGCTTTTGGACAATTTCATCTTCGTTAAACAATTTCTCGCAAATCAGTTCGTTATTTTCATTAAATGCATAAAATCCTTTAACACTATAAGTTACATAACATTCCATGTTTTTAAATTATTTTTTTTATTTCTAATAAAATTTTGGCTTTAATAACTTTTAAATGATTTAAAATCAATATTTTAATTAATGTCAAAACAAAGTTTTAGAGATTTAAAGGAAACAATAGAATTGAAAGATGGTGAAATCGATGAACTCACCATGGAACTTGAAAGCAAAAATGATGAGATTAACAAGTTAAAAATCTATTCAACCAAATTGAAATATGAAAAGCAGAATTTGGAGTATAAGCTGGATAATGAAATCAACAACGAAAAGGCCAAAATCAAAGAGCTTGATGATTTGGATAAGAAACTCAAGGAAAAGGATGCAATCATCGACGACAAGCAGGACCAGGTCAAGTATCTGAGGTCACTAATCGATGAATATAAGGATCAAATCAGGGAAAATACGCAGAACCTTGAGATTCAGCTCAGAAAAATTTCTAAAACTTATGAGGGTTTGCTTTTACAAAAGGACCAGATTATTGAAAATCAGGATGAAAATATTAAATTATTGCTTAAGGAAAAAGAAGAAATCCTGAAAACTAACAAAACCAATATCATAAGTTTAAAACGCCAAAATGACAAGTATAGACAATTGCTTGAAAAATATGAGAAGTAATTAATTATTTTTTAACTTCCACTAATTTTAAATTATTTGTAAGTCAAATATTAAAACATAATAAAAATTTTGGTGGAATGTATGTTAGAAACAGATGTTTGTGGAGTTCATTTTAGAAATCCTTTAATGTTGGCTGCCGGAATCATGGGAAGCACAGCGTCTTCCATGAACTGGATATTAAAATCAGGTGCTGCCGGCGTCATTAGCAAATCATTCTCTTTAAAACCTCATCCGGGATATAAAAATCCCACTACCGTTGCGGTTGATGGGGGTATCATAAACGCTATAGGATTATCCAATCCGGGTGTAGATAACTTTAAAGAGGAATTAAAACAGATTAATAGAGACAATAACGTTGTAATAGCTTCAATTTACGGTGCCACTCCTGATGAGTTCTCTACTTTGGTTGGTGAAGTTCAGGATTATGTCGACATGATTGAGCTTAATATATCCTGTCCTCATGCAATGGAAGGTTACGGCGCTTCCATCGGTCAGGACTGTAATTTAAGCCATACGATTGTTGCCGCTTCAAAGGACGCTAGCGATGTTCCAATCATTGCCAAGTTAACTCCCAATGTTACCGATATTGTGGAGATAGCTAAAACCTGTGAGGTTGCTGGCGCTGATGCTTTAAGTCTAATCAACACCTTAGGTCCGGGAATGAAAATCAACATTGACGTTGCCCGTCCTGTCCTATTCAATAAATTCGGCGGAATGAGCGGCAAGGCGATAAAGCCTATTGCAATCAGCAATGTCTATTCAGTTTATGAAGCAGTTGATGTTCCAATCATAGGTGTTGGCGGAGTCTACACTTTTGAGGATGTTGTAGAATTCATTTTTGCAGGTGCGAGGGCAGTTCAGATAGGTACTGCAATCATGGATGAAGGCGTTGAAGTGTTCGGTAAAATCAATGCCGATTTGGAAGTGTTCATGAAGCAAAAAGGCTATTCATCAATTGATGAGATGGTTGGCCTTGCACACGGAGGTGACTGATATGATTAATGCGCCGAAAATTGTTGAAATCACACAAATCGTTGAAGAGACCCCCACAATCAAAACATTCACTTTCAATTGCGATATTGATGCCAATCCCGGCGAGTTCTTAATGGTCTGGAATTTCTATGATGAAAAGCCGATGTCCATTTCCAATATTGGTGACGGCGAGCTTTCCATCAGCGTTAAAAATATCGGTGAGTTTACAGGCCAGCTTCATGAATTGGCTGTCGGAGACAAAATCGGTGTCAGAGGCAGTTATGGAAAGGGGTTCAACACTGATTTCAAGAACAAGAAATTGTTGGTGATTGGTGGTGGAGTAGGCATGGCTCCGGTTACGGCGTTAACTCACAAACTGGTTAAAGACAATGATGTTGATGTATTGGTTGCAGCCACAACCAAGGATGAATTGTTGTTTTTAGATGATTTGGATGAATGTGGAGCTAATATCCATCCGTGCACAGATGACGGATCATACGGATTTGAAGGATATGCTTCAGATTGTCTCAGCAGTTTGCTTGAAGAGTGCTCTTATGATTATGCATTTGTCTGCGGACCCGAGATAATGATGATAGGAATATACAATATCCTTGAAGATGCCAACATACCTGCAGATTATTCCCTTGAAAGATATATGAAATGTGCTCTTGGTGTGTGTGGTCAGTGCTGTGTGGACAACACTGGATGGAGAATATGTGTTGAAGGTCCTGTTTTCGACAATGAACAGATAAAAATGATAGGTGAATTTGGAAAATACAGACGTGACGCTTCCGGCGTAAGATATTAATTGTGATAAATATGGAAAAAGATTTAAAAGAATATATTACTCCTCCAATAATGCTGATAGTACTTTTGCTGGCTATTTCGTTAATTTTCGTATTCCCTGTTTTGAATATGATTATACTGGGGGCAATTCTGGCATATGGTATAAGGCCAATCGCTAAAAGAATTCAATCAAAATTAAAGTTCCAGTCTATTTCCATATTGATTTCAATGATTTTGGTTTTGATTCCTCTTGTGCTGCTTATAGCATATATAGTGCTGGTGATATCTGGATTTTTAGCAGACTTTTTGGTTTCCAATCCTAATCTGGACATTAACGCTGCCTTAACACAAATATCACTTTATATTCCACAAAATCCAATATTTGATCCAAACAGCATTTCATCAACTATAGGAGACATTGCCAAATATGTTGCAAATTATCTTGTCAGCAAACTCGGATCCGTTGCCAACGTGACCTTGGATTTGTTCATATTGGTGTGTTCAGTCTATTATTTTGTCAAGGATGGGGGCAGGTTTTATGATTTCATCAAATCATTCGTTCCCGATGTGCATATGGGATTTTTCGAAAGGACTGTAGAATCCGTTGAAGATGTTCTCAAAAGCATATTTTACGGCCATTTCCTCACATCAGTAATAATCGGAATTTTTGGAGCCATAGGATACTCTCTTTTAGGATATCCTTACGGGATATTTTTAGGTGTCATAACTGGAATTCTGCAGCTGATACCTATATTCGGGCCATGGCCAATCTACTGGGCGCTGGCCATTATCGATGCCATAAACGGCAATTATCCGAGGGTCATTGTTGTTCTGCTCTTCGGATTTTTCCTGAGCCTGGTCGACATGTATATAAGGCCTGCAATCTCATCACATCATGCAGATATCCATCCGCTAATACTTCTAGTGGGATTTTTGGCAGGACCTCTCGTTTACGGTATTGTGGGATTCATTGTCGGTCCGTTAATACTTGGAATTACTTATGCAGTTTTAGATAGTTTTAGAAAAGAATTGAAGGAGTCTGAATAATGGAAAAGGATGTTGTTATTTTGGATATCGACTATATATCCTATGAAGATAAGCCGGTTGTTCGTTTATTTTCAAAGGATGGTGATAAAAATGTTGTTTTAATCGATGATTCATTTTCACCATACCTATATGTTTACAGTAAGAATCCGGATGAGTGCATGAAGGAATTGGATGAGTTATTGGACGATGTTATCATAGAAAAGATTACTAAAAAGGATTTTCAAATCGAAAAGACGTTCATTAAGGTCACGTTCACCCATCCTCAGGAGCTATCCAAAAACAGGGATTCAATACGTGATTTAAAAAGCGTAATACAAATCAGGGAATTTGACATTCCATTTTATAGAAGATATCTGATGGACAGGGACGTAATACCTATGACTAAAGTTCACGCATCCGGTGAAGTGATAGATTCTTTTTCAGCTTTAGACAGTGAAAAGCATGATGTGGAAATCATCAAGCTGGACAGGCCTCTTGAAAGGGTTGATGAAAACGTCAATGATTTCAGAATCCTCAGTTTTGACTTGGAAGTGAGAAACCCTCATGGAATGCCAGATTCGGCCGATGATGAAATCATTATGATTGGTGTTGCAAGCAATTTCGGTGTAAATCAGGTAATTTCAACCAAAACAAACTCTCCCGCCAGAGATGATTTTGTAAATCAGGTATCCTCAGAAAAGGAAATGATTCAGACATTTGCAGATATAGTGAAGGAAAATAATGTGGATATCATTGTCGGATACAATTCAGATAACTTTGACTTTCCGTACCTGATTGACAGGGCTAAAATCCATGATGTCGATTTGGATTTGGGAATGGACGGATCCAATATCCGCTTTATTAAAAGAGGCTTTACCAATGCCGCTTCAATGAAAGGGCTGATTCACGTTGATTTATATCTTGTAATGAGAAGATACATGAGTCTTGACAGGTATACTCTGGAAAGGGTTTATCTGGAACTTTTCGGCGAAGAGAAGATTGATGTTCCCGGCGACAGGATTTGGGAATTCTGGGACAATGGCGGCGAAGAGCTGGACAATCTCTTTGACTATTCTCTGGATGATGTTATAGCAACGCTGAAAATAGCCGAACAGACATTGCCTCTCAATCTGGAACTGACCCGTATAATAGGCCAGCCCTTATTTGACGTAAGCCGTATGGCCACCGGCCAGCAGGCAGAATGGTTTTTGGTAAAACAGGCATACTTCGATGATGAGGTCGTTCCAAATAAGCAGGGCTCAAACTTCACTGACCGTGCCAATGCTGAAGACAATGAGGGCGGATTTGTTCTTGAACCGGACAAGGGACTGCATGAAAATCTGGTTCAGTTCGATTTCAGAAGCCTGTATCCGAGTATCATCATTTCTAAAAACATTTCTCCAGACGTTCTGGAGCAGGGGGATGTTGAAAATCCTGACGATTATAACATTTCACCTGAACATGACCTGAAATTTAAAAAGTCCCCTCAGGGATTCATTCCGTCAGTCATTTACCAGATCCTGCAGGAACGTTTCAGAATCAAGCGTGAAATGAAGGCATGTGAAGACCCGACTGAAAGAAAATCTCTTGATGTACAGCAGCAGGCCATTAAAAGACTTGCAAATACAATGTATGGAATTTACGGTTTTCCCCGCTTCAGATGGTATTCATTTGAGTGTGCCAAAGCGATTACTTCATGGGGAAGGCAATATATCAAGCATGCGATGAAGGAATCTGAAAAATATGGTTTTAAGGCTATATATGCGGATACCGATGGTTTTTATGCAAAATATGAAAAAAAGTAAAATGAATTAGATCAATTCATTTCTGATGTCATTGGCGCTGACAACAAGAAGTACGGATAATAATAGGATTAAAAAGCTGAATCCGATGACTATGAAATTCAACACCGCTATTACCACATATAATTTCCAGGTCATTTCATCGTTGTCATACCTTGTTGAAATTAAATATATGGCTGCTGCAAAAATCAGATAGAATATTGCTCCAATGACTAATGTCAATATGCTGGCTCCTCTTTCAGCCAGCACCATTGCACCAGTGCTTGAATTAAAAGCAAACATTATGATGAATGCTAAAACAGCAAGAATAATATAAATGTAGGAAGTTCTTTTAGCTAAAGCCCTTCCTCTAGGTCTATTTTCTAACATTCTATTCTTCCACATATGTGGTGATATCGATATCTAAATTGTCACAGATTTCTTTCAGCTGTTCGTATAATTTAGTGTCGATTTCAATTCCGTTTTCTTCAGCATCAGCAATTCTTTTAACTTCCAAATCTCCAGGAATTGCAACGGTCTCACCGGTAGCTCTTACCTGAGATACGAAGTCTTCAGTATTGGCTACGAAATCGCCGAAGTCTCCAAATTTGGATGGGTCGATTGCAACATATAAGTCACCTTTTGTACAGTCTTTATCAGGGGAAGCTGTACCGGTAACTCCTTTACCGTAACCTGCCTGTACCAATGGTCCTGTTAATATTTCAACCATTAATGCGAGCGCATATCCTTTGAATCCTCCGAATGGCAGGATTGACCCTCCGTCAAGTGCTGCTTCAGGGTCGGTTGTTGGGTTTCCGTCTTTGTCAAGTGCCCAACCTTCAGGCAAGTCCAGACCTTTTCTTTTTGATTCGATTATTTTTCCACGTGCAGTTACGGATGTTGCCATATCTACAGTAATGTAAGTTTCAGAAGGAATACCTATAGCTATTGGGTTGGTACCGATTAATGCTTCTTTTCCGCCTAACGGTGCGATTGCAGGGTCGGTATTTGCTAAAACCATACCGATGACATTTTCCCTTAATGCCAAATCAGAATAAAATCCGGTAACACCAAAGTGGTTTGTATTGTGAACACCTACGCATCCGATACCTACTTCTTTAGCTTTTTTGATTGCTATCTGCATTGCTTTATAGGATACTGCCTGACCAAATCCACTGTTACCGTTAATTAATGCAATTGCAGGAGTTTCTTTTTCTATTGTTATATTATCTTTTAAATTGATTGTTCCTGCTTCAATACTAATCAAATATTGTGGGAATCTTCCAAGTCCGTGTGATGTAAATCCTTTCAAGTCAGCGTCGATTGTAGCTTCTGCCACCAATTCGCAATCCTCTTCACTAGCTCCTAACTTTTTCAATATTTCCTTTACAAGAGCTATTTCATTATCTTTCATAATCTTCATATAATTCCTCCTAATATTCAATTATAGAGCCTTCAAAACCCTTAACTGTAATCTTTTCATCGTCAGTTACCTTACCAATGATTTGGCATTGGCAATATTCTTTTAAAGTATCCATAATTTTGTCAGCTTCGCTTTCATCTGCTATTACGACAAAGCCGATTCCCATATTGAATACTTTATACATTTCTTTAATGTCAACATTCTGTTCATAGATAAGCTTGAATATTTCAGGTGCTTCAGGTAAATCATTAATTTCGTATCCAACACCTTTTTTCAAGCGTCTGAGATTTGTAAATCCTCCGCCTGTAATATGTGCCAATCCATTAATTTTATATTCTTTATCAAATAATGCTACAATAGGTTTCACATATAATTCGGTTGGTCTTATCAATTCTTCTCCGATAGTGGTTTCACCGTTTGGCATTTTATCATCAACGCTGAATCCTGCATCGTCAAACAATGCTTTTCTGGCCAAACTGTATCCGTTTGAGTGGATACCGTTACTGTTAATACCGATCAGTACGTTTCCCGGCTGGATATCTTCGCCTGTTATGATCTTGTCGATATCAACAAATCCAATACCTGTTCCAGCTAAATCAAAGTCTTTTATAATACCTGGAAGTGATGCTGTTTCCCCGCCGATAATTGCTATTTTTGATTCGTTAGCTCCTTTTACAAGACCTTCGGCTATTTCAGCCGCTCTTGCAGGGTCAGGTTTTTCAACAGCAAGATAATCAACCAATGCTATTGGCTCTGCACCGACACACAAGATATCGTTGACTACCATAGCAATACAGTCAATTCCAACAGTATCATATTTATTCAACATTTCAGCTATTAAAATTTTACTTCCTACGCCGTCAGTACTCATTGCAATAGCTTTATCACCTAATTTAACTAAAGCAGCATAATGGCCGCTATCAGTTATAATATCTCTACATTCCAATGTTGATTGAAGTTTAGCTGCAATTTCAGATACAGTTTTTGCTTCTAAATCAATGTCAACACCAGATTCTGAATAAGTAACCATCTATTCACCCGTTAGCATTTTTTATAATAAATTAATTTATATTATTTAAATATTTGTTTAAGTTAGTATATAATTTTTATTAATGAATTCTTACACAATCTAAATTAATCGGAGTCCTTGTTTCAATTTTATAACTTCTATGGATTGATGAAGCCAAGTCAACTGCTTTTTTAGGGTCTCCGTGACAAGTAATGACTTTTTCAGGTCTTGGATTAAGTCTTTTGACATATTCCATTAATTGTCTTCTGTTGGAGTGACCACTGAATCCATGAATGGTTTTGGTTTCCATTTTAACATGGAATTCTCTGGTTTTACCTTCATCATCTTCAAGAGGCACTTCTTTTCTTCCTTTTTGGATTCTTCTACCGAGTGATCCTTCGGACTGGTATCCTACAAAGATTAATGTATTTCTTTCGTCTTCACATAACCATTTGAAGTATTCGACTGAGTTTCCTCCGGTCAGCATACCTGAAGTTGATAAGATGATTGCCGGTTCTTCGCTTTCAACAATATCCTTTCTCTGATTGATGTTTTGAACTTTCTTGAACATGTCTGAGACAAACGGATTTCTTCCCATGTGGAATATCTGATCTCTTAAATCTTTACTTAGGTATTCAGGTCGGGCAGTGTGGATTGCTGTAGCTTCCCAGATCATACCGTCGATGTAAATAGGCACTTCATCAATCATTCCATGTCTCATGTACTCTTCAAGCACTACCATAAGCTCCTGTGCCCTTCCCACTGCAAATACAGGAACCAGTACTTTTCCGCCACGTTTCAATGTTCTGTAAATGGTTTTCATCATTTCTTTTTCAGCGGAGTTTCTTGATGGCTGAACGTCTTCCCTACCACCGTAGGTACTTTCCATAATGACTGTTTCAGCACGAGGGAATCTTATGGTTGCAGGTTCAAGCAATCTTGAAGGTTCATATTTGAAGTCCCCGGTATAAACGAGGTTGTGTGCGCCGTCTCCAATGTGCATGTGGGAAATGGCTGAACCTAAAATGTGTCCTGCATTGTGCAGGGTTAATCTGATATCCGGAGAGATGTCAGTTACTTCACCGTAATCAAGGGTGATTGTATTTTTAATTGCTTTGTGAATATGCTTTACGTTGAAAGGCAATGGATTGCCTTCCCTGTGAGCAATATCAATGTGATCCAATTGTAATAAGGTTGTCAGATCTCTTGTTGGAGTTGTACAGTAAACAGGCCCTTCATATCCGTAATGGTAAAGGTATGGTACAAATCCGCAGTGATCCAAGTGAGCGTGAGAAATAATGACTGCATCCAGTTCTTCTATTGAAAATTCCGGTGCATTCAAGTAAGGGAATGCAGTTTTGTTGTCCGGTGCTGCCACATTAACACCACAGTCCAATAGAACACGACTGTTTGGTGTTTGTAAAAGCATTGATGAACGTCCTACTTCTTTGAATCCTCCCATGGAAGTTACTCTGGCCCAATCATTAGGGTATTTACTTCCCTGGTGAATCTGACGCCCTAATCTTTGCAATAATTTTTTCCTGTCTTTACTGCTGTTCTTTAATGTGGTTCTAATTTTACCAATAACGTCAGAGCTGATTGGTGGGGTTCTTAAAATTTTAGGCGCCCAACCTGTATTTTTAACAATGTTTCTTGAAGTGGCACCGTATTTACCGATGACAAGTCCTGGTTTTTTGGCTGTAATTACAACTTCACCGGTTACTGTGTCAAAGTAAATGTCAGTAATCTCTGCACCTTCAGGAACAATTTCATGAATTTTATTAATAGTCTCTTCATGACTAAGCAATGCACTTTTGTCAGATCTAATAATAATTCTCTTTCTAAGCTCTTTTGCAAGTGATCTTATTAAATCACCGTTTTCAGTAATAACTTGCGGATTTTTAGTGTAAACCACCACTTCAGGTCCTTCAAATTCAACTTTTGAAACCTGTGTCGTTTTTGGCAGTTTAGCTAAAATCTCTTTTTTTATTTCATCTAAAATATCTGAAGTCATATAATCCCTTCAAAAAAAGTGTAGTGTATAGAATAGTCTGTGAAAAGCTTTCAGCTATAATCAGTCAAACTTCACAAACTATGTACACTGTTATATAAAAAAATAGTTAGTTTATGAAAAATTAGTTATCGCTTATATTTTCTCTAGAATCTCATTAACTTTTTCATTGTCTAACATTTCAAAGCCGTTTTTATCCACTTTAGCGACTAAGTATCCGTTACCGGAGTAAGTGTCACGTTCAGCAGCAGCTCTTATAGCTCTTATGGCTATTTCAATTCCTTCGTCAGTTGTAAGGTCATCAGTGTATCTATCTTCTAAAACACCGTATGCTACGATAGAACCTGATCCTGTTGATATATAAGTATCTTCAATCATACCACCAGCCGGGTCGAGTGAGTAAAGGGAAGGTTTGTCTCCATCCATACCACCGAGCAATGTCTGGACATACATTGGTCCTGAACGTAATATGTTTGCAGTCAATGATGCTGCAGCTTTAACGCTGATGGCATCGTTGTTTCTCATCTGATATAATGATACTTCTGCTTCAATTATTTTCATAAGACTTTGTGCATCTCCAACGGAACCAGCTATGGTTGTTACGATGTGATCATCAATTTTAAATATTTTTTCTGCGACTTTATGAGCTACTAAGTTTCCCATACTAGCTCTTCTTTCGCTTGCAAATACAACTCCGTCTTTACAGGTTATACCTACGGTTGTTGTACCTTCTAAAATTTTGTCATCCATTTAAAAACACCTCTACAAGTATTTAAAATATATATTTCAACTACTTTTAGGTAATATCAATAAAATATCATTTAAATTTTATTTAAAATCAGAATCAATATGTCAGTTTAAACTAACAATTAATTATTAGCTATTCTAAGTATATAAAGTTTTCTTTAATTTTTGATTTTTTGTATTTCTTCTTCGTTTAGTCCGGTTATTTTTGTTATTGTTTTTGTTTCACAGTTTAGTTCTAATAGTTTTTTTGTTGCTTCTTGGGTTGTTATTGTGTTTTCATTTAATAAGTCTTTTATTATGCTTATTTTTCCGTCTATTTTTCCTTCTTTTATTCCTTCTATTTTTCCTTCTATTTTTCCTTCTACTTTTCCTTTGTTGTATTGCTCTTCACCGAATTCTTCTATGCAATCTACTTTCGTCATGAAATCACCTAAAATATCTTTCCTTAAGGGGTCGTCCTTTTCAAAGTACATATTTCCCAACATTAATATGATGCCATATAATGATTCCTTGATTTTTTCTGTTTCGTAGTTAATTTCATTCATTATAGGTGTTAATTCCTTGAATTGATTAATGATATTTTCCCGTCCTTGAACCATTAATGGTGTTAATGCAAGTTCAATTATTTCTTTATCACTAATCTTTTCTTGCTTATCTATTTTTTCTTTAATGTTACTTATAATTTCTCTTTCATCAGTTTCAAGAAGTGAAATTATAGGGAATGAGAATATGTCCCAATTATTAATTTGGTGTTTGGCCGTTTTAGAAGTTTCTGCTGTTGATATTACCAAAAAAATTATCTCTAAATTTTGATCATTTTTCTTGTAGTCAAAATTTGAAATATATACTTTGAACCTTTTTTTGTGTTCTGTATCAACATAGCTGCTTTGATATTCTATCATCAGGATAGTATTTCCTATTCTTACGATATAATCTGGCCGATATAGTGTGGGTTCTATTAAAATTTGCTCTCCAGTCAGCGTTTCAATTTTTGCATCAGCATCGATTGAAATGATGTTGTCTGGAAGCATATTCAACAATTCCTTAAGATGTTCTTCTGATATATATTTAAATGTTTTATCTTTATCCTGTGCCATTTTATCACCTAACTGCCTTATATGTACCTTAAACTATTTAAATTAGTCAGTTTCTAATTATAACAATTTTTATCATTTATTTAAATATTTAGTTATCATATAATTATTTATGAATTAAATAAATTGTTTTAAGTGAAATAAATTTTTACATATGGGAACAATTTTTATATATCATTCTGGTTAAATATAATTTCTAATGAAGTATAAAAAAATCGGAGATATTCTAATTTTAAATGATGATTATAATGATTTGGATGAACTGGCCAGTAAACATAATGTAAAAACTATAATGAAGATAGATCACATTCAGGGAACAAAAAGAGAGCCAGTTTATAAGGTTTTATATGGATCTGAAACAGAAACTATCAACAAGGAAAATAAGTGCCTGTTCAAACTGGATCTCTCCAAGGTGATGTGGTCTAAAGGCAATGTCAATGAACGGCTGAGAATAGCCAAGCTGGTTGAGGATGGTGAAACAGTCATTGACATGTTTGCAGGCATAGGATATTTTTCCATTCCAATAGGTGTTCATGCAAATGCCAAAGAAGTGATCTCAATTGAAATCAATCCCAATTCCCATTATTATCTGTGTGAAAATGTCAAATTAAATAAATGCGATAATATAACTCCTGTTTTAGGAGACTGTCTGGTTGAAACTCCAAATTACAGGGCAGACCGCATAGTGATGGGATATGTCAAAACCACGCATCATTACCTGAAGGTAGCTGTTGAAAGCCTAAACAAAGGGGGAATTGTTCACTATCATGAAACAGTCCCTGAAAAGCTTATTGAAACAAGACCCATTTCACGCATAAGGCAGGCTGCAGGTGACAGGGATGTCGAACTTCTAAAAATAAATAAAATTAAAAAATACGCTCCTGGTGTGGAGCATGTAGTTATTGATGCCTTAATAGATTAAGAGTCTTTTCTAAAAGGGCATCATTCAGCCATTCATCATTAATGTATTTTTCATATATGCACAGTCTTTCGATTAACTCAAAGCCTGCATCTGAGGTCAGATTATCCAGTGTGTCCAATGTTGGCCATGGAGAAGTCGGATTGACGTAATCATGACTTACCGGTGATACTCCGCCCCAGTCATCGGCTCCGCACAATAAGAATACCTGTGCGGTATCATAATTCAGATTAGGTGGGACCTGGATGCTGACGTCACTGTCGCCAAACAGTAATGTTGCAGCAGTAACGGTTCTAATCATGTCCAGAAGACTTGGCTCCGGCCAGTCGCACATTTCAATATCAGGCGTGGACGTAAAGTTCTGAATGATGATTTCCTGAATGTGTCCATATTTGTCGTTGATTTCTTTAATCGCAAACAATGACTCTGCAACCTCTTCGGTCGTCTCGCCGATACCGATTAAAATTCCTGTGGTATAAGGTATTTTCAGTTTTCCTGCATTTGCTATTGTTTTCAGTCTCAATTCAGGATCTTTTCCCGGACTTTTGTTGTGTGTCGGAAGTTCCATCAGTCTTTTTGATGAGTTTTCAAGCATAAGTCCCATGGATGCATTAACTTCCTTGAGTTTTTCCAATGATTCATAGGAGAAGTTTCCTCCGTTGGAGTGTGGAAGCAGGCTGGTTTCGTCCAATGTCATTTGGCAGATGTCAACGACATAATCTACCATATTGTCATAGCCAAATTCATTCAACCTTTTTAAAACAACTTCCTCTTCATCGGCATCCTCGCCGAAGGTAAACAGTGCTTCCTTGCAGCCGTATTCTTCAGCTATTTTAAGTTCATCCAAAACTTCTTCTTTAGTCTTTAAAATAATAGCTTCCTTATCGTCAGGATTCTTTTTAAAATTACAGTATCCGCAATCGTTTCTGCAGATTTCGGTTAGTGGAATAAATACGTTTTTAGAATAAGTAATAAGATTATCCTTTCTATATTGTGCTGTTTCAGACATGTACTTTAAAATATCTGAATCCTTTGCACTCAATATTGAAAGAATATCCTCTTTTGAATAATTTGTCATTTTTACTCTTCTTTTTCAGAAACAGTGACTTCAACATATAGTGGCGGAATCTCGTTTTTGTCTTCCCAGATTGCAATGATAACGTCAAAGCTTGGAAGTTCAAAGACTTTATATGCAACTACAAGCCCCATTGATTCTAATTCTTCTTTTACTCTAATAAAACCTTTATTATCAATGGATCCAGTTTGTATGTCGCTTTCCTGTATATGCTGGTCTCCTGATTTTAAAATATCTTCTATTTCTTTGGAATCTGCAGGAACTTCTACACCGCCAAGCTGTTCACCGATTTCTGAAACTTTGCTTTCAAGTTCATCAATAGGTATCACTTTTCTTGAACGGCTTCTTACAATAACAATTTTATCATTATTGATGGCTGCACGGGATCCCTTAAATGAATCGAAAAATCCCATGACTTGGCCTGTGATTTCTAATTTTTTTTGCATCAAATCAAGTCCTTATAAGTTCAGTTCTGCTTTCAAGTCTCCCATTGTAGTGACTTTTTCAGCAAATGCGTTATGCCTGTGAATACTTTCATGGTTTTCTTGACGTGAAGTAATCAATGTATCATCAGGTAAATCTGAGTATTTCTCTGTAATCATTTCCATCATGTTTCTAACACAATCTTCAACAAAAACAGGTTTTCTGTGCGCATTCATTACAGTTGCATTTTCATCAGGTCTTTTGAGAAGTTCGCAAACCGGTGAGGACATTGATTTTTCAATGATATCTATGATGTCTTCTCCTTTGACTTCCCATCCTTCAGGCACTTCAATTAATAATGTTCCAACGCCTCTCTGGTTGTGGGATGCGAACGTTACTGTATCGAGAACTTTCTGTGTAGTCTCTTCGTCTAAAAATTCCAATAATTTATTTTTATCAGATTCTCTTACAGATTCTTGAGCGCATGGACAAACAGTCATTCCGATTACTTCAGCACCAATGCTTTTTCTGATTTCCACATTTCCGTCGTCATCTCTTAAACCAACGGCCTTGGCTTTCAAGTTAGCCATTTCCTGAGTCTTGTGTTTGGTTACAGGAGACTCACGCATGAACATGTAGTCAGTAGTCATGGAAATTTCAACACGTCTAGCATATTCGTGTTTATCCATCATCTTTTCAACAATCTTTGCACATAATGATTCTACGCCAACGCTTTTATCTTCGGAAATGCTGTCTAAAACCTCACTGATAGCTTCAGGGTTTCTTGACATATGCACTCCTTTCTGGTTAAATGGTAAATCTACGAATGCATCGAAGGTTGGTAATAGAATTATCGGTCTTTTATTTCTTCTTTCGAGTTGCAAAAGTTTTTTGACCCCAGTTACCCCTACCCTAGTTAATTTTATAGGAATCTGTGGTTCGTCATCTTGCGTGTCAGGTAAACAAATTGCCAATTTCATAACCTCTAAATAATATTTTATAATAATGTTATATTGTTTTTAATATATTTAAATTAGATAGTAAAATTTTAAATAGAAATCTCTTAATTTTTTGTACAAAATTCTAACTTTTGGGAAAACAATCAGATTGAATTTCGGTTATTGTTCATTTATGATATAAAATATGTCTTTTTGGTTAATAAGAGTTAATAAAAAAAGTAATACAGTAGTGTAGCTACCGTATTTATAAGATATTTGATGATCCCATATCTTCCTTGATTACATCCAGTACAGTCTGGGTGTAGGTTCTTTCTATGATAGGATCTTTCAACAGTTCTTTGATAAATGAGTTCAGTTCGTTGGTATTTCTGAATTTAGCGATTAAAAATGCATCATAGGAACCTGTTACATCATAAATTCCGATGACATTCTTGTTTTTAACTGTTCTTTCCTCCCACTCTTCGATAGAATCCCCTTTTAATCTTACACCAATGATTGTTGTTAATGTAAAACCCAGTATTTCATGGTTTATAATTGGTGAAAATTTCTTTATCACACCGCATTTAACAATTTTATCGATACGGTTATGAATTGTCCCAACAGAAACATCCAAATCTCTTGAAATTTGTCTGTAAGATGTTCTTACATCATCATTAATGATTTTGAGTATTTTAACATCAACATCATCAAGAGAAATTAAACCATCTTTCAATTTTACCATTTTTATAACCTCCGAATAAAAATATATGATAAAAAGTTTTTTATAGTATAAATAATATTTTAAAAAT
>NZ_JAZUMY010000011.1:0-2283 GCF_045603845.1 Methanobrevibacter sp. | reverse complement strand
TTTCATAAAGTCGCAGTTAGTAAATATTTATTATTGATAAAATTTAAATTAATTATTATCTAATAATCTATGGTGGTTATTAATGTATAATAGAGTTGAGATTGCTCGTGAGTTTGCAAATGCAATTAACAGTGATAAAATTATTAAAATCATATTATTTGGTTCTGTTGCTCGTGGTGATGATCATGAGGAATCAGACATTGATATTCTAATAATTTCCAATCATCGTGAAGATATAGATGATATTATTTCAGAGGAAATTGCATGGATAATGTATGATAAACAAGAACTTATTTCAGCTCATGTAATTAATGAAGACTTATTCAATAAAACTAAAAATTTCTCATTTTTAACTAATGTTTTAAAGGATGGTGTACCAATTGGATAATGAAGAGGTACTTGCTTTTATTGTTAAGGCTGAAACAAAATTAAAACATAGTAAAGCTTTATTTGAAATTGAAGGTTATGCAGATTCAGTTAGTTTATCTTATTATTCAATGTTCTTGTGTGCTAAAGCGTTATGATTAAAAAGGAATGCAATGCTCCTAAAACTCATCAAGGCTTGATTCAGTTGTTCAGTTTAAAATATGTTCATGAAGATGAATTCAGATATAATGTGTATAAATATTTGACTAATGCTTAATCAGACAGGGAAGATGCTGATTATTCTGCAATAGACTCTATTGGGGAAGATTTAGCTAAAAAAAGAATTAATCAAGCAGAAGAATTTTTAAAAGAAACTAAAAAATTTTTATAATTTTCTAATATGTTATGAGAATAGTCGTTAAAATTAATCATTGATTTTAAAAAGGACTTCATACTCATTTAATAATTCTTCTTTTTGTTTTTCAGATAGATTTCCGCTGTTTACTTCATTGAGGCCGTATTCCAGCATATTATAGAGAATTTTGTTTAGATTGAATCCTTTTTGCGTTAGTGAATATTCAGTTTTGATGTCATTTTCAAAAACTTGTTTTGTAATTAAATCATTGTCTTCCATGAATTTGAGTGTGTCTGTCAATACTCTGTTGCTCAATGTTTTTTCTTCTAAAAATTCGCTGAATTGCTTTTTTCCTAAGAATATATCTCTGATGATAAATATCACCCATTTTTTGGATATCAATTTCAATGTATCATCTATGGGGCAATTGTCATCGTAATCTTTAATTTTTTTCATCTTTTTGACCTATTGTGAGTTTTTCCTTACAAAATCTATTTAAAAAGCATTGTATATAACATTTGTTATCTGGTGATTGTATGAATGATAGACATGTAATTGAAGCATTAGGAAAAGCTGAAGTAGTAATAGAAAACGGGAAAATAACCTACATTGGAGAACCGGTAGTAGATTACTGTTCCATATTTGACAATGGTCAGCATAATGGTAATTTGACAAAAGAATTTATCAAATCCAACATTAACAAAAGAATAGATGAATTCGGAATGTGCACTCCACAAAGATCAATTGATGTTGAAGACACAATGAGCTTTGGAACCAGCGAAACATTAAAAACCAACATGATCAATGGCAATGTTGATTGTGTGGTTGGAGCATGTGAGGGAGTAGGGACATTGCTGATTGATGACGCTGAGCTTGTTCAGGGAGTTGGAGGAAGAGTTTCCGCATTGATAAGCACCACTCCAATTGATGAGGTCATGGATAAAGTTGGAAGAGAAAATGTTTTAAATTCTGAAACTGCAGAGTTAAATCCATTAAAAGGTCTTGAAATGGCAATTGAAAGAGGATATAAAAACATTGCAATAACAATTATTCCAACAGAAATGGTTAAGGATTTAAGGCATCATCCAAAACCTGAAGATGTCAACATATATATTTTCGTAGCACATACAACCAACGTTTCCAAAAAAGAGGCGGAGATGTTATTTGATTATGCTGATGTGATTTCAGGATGCTCTTCCATAAACATACGGGAAACTGCTGAAGAAAGAAAACCATATTATGCTGGAAAAAAAGTTCCATTGTATGCAGTAACCGAAAATGGAAAAAGATTGCTCAATGAAAGATTGGAATATATTGGATATGAGTTATGTGAAAAAAAGTATCCTCAGGATTTCACTCAAAGTCCTAAGCCATTAATCTAATTTCATTTATCAATTTGAAGTACTTCATTTAGATGTAGTTAATACTGTTACTTCAAATAAATGAAGTATTATTTAAAAATGAAGGATAAACTTTAACTTCAGATTAAATGATAAATTTGCTTGTCAATTGATGGAACTGGGTTGATTCTTTACTTATGAAACAAAATTCATTAAAATAGT
>NZ_JAZUMY010000010.1:0-88475 GCF_045603845.1 Methanobrevibacter sp. | reverse complement strand
ATGTTTCTTGTTAAAATTCTTCCTTTATCTCTACCATCGAGGATTCTGCATTTGATTTGCATTACCTCACCAGTCATACCAGTTCTTTTTAAAACTTCAATGACTTCAGCAGGAGTTCCTTCTTCCATGTAAATCACCGTATGATCGATTAAAAGAATTTACCTATTCTTTTAATTCAGCAACTTTTTCTACAATTTCAGCAACAGCAGCTTCAGCATCACCAGCGTCTACAATACAAGCGGATGCGGTACCGACAGTTAAACCTGCAGCTCCACCGACTTGTTCTTTGGTAGGTAAGTAGACGTATGGAATTTCTTTTTCATCTGCTAATACAGGAATGTGAGCAACGATTTCAGCAGGATCTACATCTTCTGCGATAACTACTAATACTGCGTCTCCTCTTTCGATGAATTTGGTTACTTCGTTAGTTCCTTTTGCTACTTTACCGCTTTCTTGTGCGGTTTGTAATGCTTCTTCAGCTTGGTTAGCTAATTCTTCAGGTGTATCAAATTTTACATAAATTGCTTTTGCCATAAATAAACCTCCTTTTTCATCTGGCTATGCCATCCATCGGCTTATTATAATTCCTTGAATTATAATAATTGTAATTATATATAGTTATATTATTTTTTAACTATAGAAATTACTTAAATTATTCAAATAAAGAATAATCTAATATAGTTTTTAATAATACTAATTCTTGAATAATTCATATATCACTAAATATAACTCCATTAGAAAAAAATAAGAGGAGTTAAACTTTCAATACAAATTCTTCTGAATTTCATATAATTTTTAGCAAAACTAAAAATAAAAATTTAGTAATTAATGAAATAATTCTAGAGAACTAGACATTTATTATATTATGTTCTCATTACATATAAATGTTATCAAAAAAAGGACAAATCAATACAAAAAAAGTTTTATGAAAAAAAATAGTTTTTAAAGAAAAAAGATAGTAATTAAAAAATTACTATCCACTCTTACTACAGAATACATCTATTTAATTGCTAATTTGATATCTTCTGCTTTTACAGTTTTTCTGCCAGCGTGGCGTGCGAATCCAACAGCTTTTGCTGCGATTTCGTTACCGTAATCTTCGATTGCTTCTGCTAATGCTTCTTTAGCGTCGTCGGATACTCTAGCTGCACCAGCATTTTTTAAGATTCTGCCAACAGGAGCAATTGGTAATTCCATATTTTCACCTCATTTTTTTATACTAATACTTTAAACTTTCCCATATATAAATCTATTGGTAAAAAATGGGTAAATTTCAATAATTTCAAACAATCAAACCATACTTTACCAACCTTCATAAGGCAATAATTGAAACATAATATATTATTGTATAAGTAGGTTATATTAAAAATTAGAAAAAAAATTTAAAAAAATGTAGAATTAAAGATGAAATATAAAAAAAGAAAAATTATTTGTTCATCAATAATTTCCTTAAAGTATCAATGTCTGCATCGACCTCTGTTGGTTTAGTACAGGCATCAATAGCAGTATTAGGATCTTTAAGCAAGTGTCCGGTTACTACACATGTAATGGTTTCGCCTTTATCGATTACTCCCTGATCAACTAATTTCTTAAGACCAGCAATTGAAGCTGCAGAAGCCGGTTCAACACCGATACCTTCAGTACTTGCAAGCAATTTCTGAGCATCCAGGATTTCTTCGTCAGTCACTGTTTCTGAGTAACCGTTGGAATCATAAATTGCATTGAGTGCCTTGATGTCGCTGACAGGTGCACCGATACGGATTGCAGTTGCAATGGTTTCAGGATTTTCAACAGGCACAACCCTTCTGTCACCTTTTTTGAATGCGTTTGTAACAGGACAGGCTCCTTCAGCCTGAATACCGGTCATCATCGGCAGGTCTTTGACAAATCCTGCATTGTAAAACTCAGAAACACCTTTCCAGATAGCTGAAATATTACCTGCATTACCTACAGGCAGGATAATCCTGTCAGGAGACTGCCAGTCAAGATCACTAAGGATTTCATAACCGATAGTCTTTTGACCTTCAAGCCTGTAAGGGTTGATTGAATTCAAAAGGTAAAGATGCTTTTCTAATGCAAGAGCAGTCATAGCCTCTAAAGCTTCATCGAAGTTACCGTTGATGGACATTACCTCAGCACCATGGAACATTGCCTGAGCAAGTTTTCCCAAAGCGACTTTTCCTGAAGGTAAAAATACAATACAGCGCAGTCCTGCACGGGCAGCATATGCCGCAAGGGAAGCTGAAGTGTTACCTGTTGAGGCACAGCCTACAGTGCTTACTCCCAATTCCATGGCTTTGGTCATACCGACTGTCATACCACGGTCCTTGAAACTTCCGGTAGGATTAGACCCTTCGACTTTAACATACAAGTTAACGCCTAACTCATCACCCAATTTGTCACATTTGCAGAATGGGGTTCCCCCTTCATCGAGAGAAACGATTTTGCTTTCATCTACAGGAATGCATTCCTTAAATTTCCATAAAGTATCTCTTCTACCATCAAATATATCTTTAGAAACATCAATATCACTGACGAGTTCAAGCACACTTCCACATTTTTCACAGGTGTATATTACCTCGTCATCGTCATATTCTGCTCCACATGAAACACAACGTATCATAAATATCACTAAAATAAAATAAATTTGTATATTAATACTTTAAAGAAAATAATATAAAAAATTATCCTAAAATTCAAGTTCTTCAAGTGGATTTGGCAAAAGCGTTTCACAGCCGGGAGCCTGTTTTTCAACCAACTCCCTGAAATAGCTGCCATCTTGGCTAATTGAGGGAAATGAATTGTAATGCATTGGAATGACTATTTTGGGATTAATCCATTTAGCAGCAATAGCAGCTTCACTAGGATCCATCGTGAATATGTTTCCGATTGGAAGCAATGCAATATCAGGCTTATAGACCTCCCCAACAACAAATCTCAAATCTGAAAAGAGTCCTGTGTCACCCGCATGGAAAACCTTAACATCATCATCAAAATCAATTAAAAAGCTTGCGGGATTTCCAGCATACCCCATATCAATTTCAAAGTCATATGATGATGAATGTTTTGCATCAAGCATCCTTATTTTGACAGAGTCAAATGATACCACTGCACCGCAGTTGATTCCGATAGCATTAATCCCTTTTCTTTGAAGATAATTGGAAATTTCATAATTGGAGATAACAAAGGAGTTGGAATTTCTGGCGATTTCAACGGCATCCCCAAAATGGTCCGCATGTCCATGGGTAATGCAGATAATATCAGGATTCAAATCACTTATATCAATAGAGCAGCTGGGATTAGCACGGATGAAGGGATCAACCAATATATTGATGCCGTCATTTCCAGTCAGTTCAAAGGCAGAGTGGCCTAACCATCTAAGTTTCATTAATATCACCTATAACCTGCAGACGCCGTCTTCACAGCTGTCTGCATCCTTATCATCGTCAATGGCATTTTCCTCTAAAATCTGAGATAAAACAGATTTGAAATCCTCAAATGACAATGCTCCGGGAACAGAATACTTGCCGTCAAAGAGATAAAACGGCACCGCATGGATTCCTGCAGACAATGCAATCTCCTCATCTCTTTCGACTTCAGCATCGTAGAGATTTGTATTCAAAACGTCTTGTGCTTCTTTTATGTCAAGTCCGGCATTTTGAGAAATGTCCAATAACACCTGCCTGTCGGCCAGCTTAAGATTTTGGGAAAAATATGCATCAAACAACTGAGTACTTAATCTTTCAACCAATTTAGAGTCATCTTTGCTTTGGGCAAGTTTCATCAGCCTGTGGGCATCACGGGTGTTGGTGTATAACGTTGAAGCGTATCTGAAATCAATTCCATCTTCAATTCCCAACTTTGAGATGTTGTCCACTTCCTTTTGAGCGTCATCAATTGAAAGATTATATTTTATGGCAAATCTCTCTACGGTTGTTGATTCAACATCCCTAGGGGCATTCTGGTCAAGTTCAAATGCATGAATGTCAAATTCAACTTCATCTTCAATTCCCAATTCACCAATAGCTTTTTTCAATCGGGTATTACCAATATAACAGTACGGACAAGCAAAATCGCTCCAGTATGTAATTTTCATTTCAATTCCTCACCAAATTATTTATGTGAATATTTACAATATTTAATTAATAAATGCATGAGTAACTCTGCAATTACTATAAGTTGATAATATGATTGAAAACAATATCTGTCCGATCGGAAACACACTGGATTTCTTTAACAGGAAATGGATATTCTGCATCCTATCCAATATCTTCAGAGGGATGAAGCACTTCTCAGAATTTAAAAAGGCAAATCCTACAATCAGCAACCACATACTGGCCGAAACATTGAAATATATGGAAGAAAATGATTTGATTGAAAAAACCGTAATAGAAGACGGGCAAAGAGTCCAGACAGAATACTCCCTGACTGAAAAAGGCAGGAAAACCAATAAGATTCTTTATGAGATAACCCATTATTACTTCAATGAGCTGAACTACATTGGATATGATGAAAATCAAAGAGAAGATATTCTGGCCGAATACAGAAAAGCATTTGACATTGAGTAATTTTTGAGTTACTGAACTCTTTTTATACTATTTTTTACCAATTTTTAATCATGAAAGATATTTTTGATAATTGCGAATTAGGTGATTTGAAACTCAAAAGCCGTATTGTTAGAACCGCTTTGTGGCAAACCCAGCCTATGGGTGAAGTCTATGAAAAATATGAAAAGATTGCTGAAAGTGGCGTTGGAGCGATTATAACCGAACTGATCTCACTTTATCCGAAAGATAAGTTTTCAGAATACTCCATCAAAAGCAGTGCTCCTCAATTCATGGTTGAAGCCAAAAAACTGGTAGACATTGCACATGAACATGACGTTCCAATTTTAGGCCAGATTGAATTCATCAAGTACAATCGTGGAATTGACCTGGACATTGACATCAATGACTTGACAATTGACGACATTCGCCAGATTCAGACAGACATCATTGTTGCTAGCCAAAAACTTAAACTGGCAGGTTTTGACGGAATACAGCTGGCTTTGGGAAATAACTTTTTCCTGTCAAAAATGATTAATCCATATTTCAACCAGAGAACAGATGATTATGGGGGAAATACATTCAACAGAATGCGCCTTGTGCTGGAGCTGGTAAAAGTAATCAAAGCAAATCTTGATTTTCACGTCAGCTGTAAAATAAATGCAAATGACGGAAGAAAGGGAGGAATCGACAGTGAAGAAAGCATTGAAATATGCAAACTTCTCGAAAAGGTAGGTGTCGACAGCCTTCAGGTAACAAAACCATTGTCCCCGCTGTATTTTACAAAGGATGTTTCCGATGAAGAGGAATTGGTTGAATTCAGCCAGAAATTAATCAATAATGTTAATGTAGCAGTCATTCTGGGCGGAGGATTTGACAGCCAGAATCATATGAACGAACTGCTGAACGAAACTGACATAGAATTTCTGTCAATGTATCGGCCATTTGTAGCACAGACGGATTTCATGAAATCATGGAAAGATTCCGGTGATGGCGTGTCAATATGTAAAAAGTGCAATAACTGCTATAGGACAAAGACTAGTACATGTTATCATTTCTGATAGATAACTGAAAATATTATAAGTGATGGTAATTTTTGAGTTACTAATCTCTTTTTATATGAATTTGAACAATATTAAACTTCATGAAAAGCATATTCGACAACACACAATTTGGAAGATTTACTCTAAAGAGTCATATTATAAGAACGGGATTATGGGAATCCCAAAACGACGGTAAAAACTTAACGCCTGAAATCTATGAAAGGTATGAAAATCTGGCAAAAAACAATGTGGGGTTAATCATAAGCGAAATGATTTCACTGTATTCACATGACCGCTTCAGCGATTATTCACATTATATCAATTATCCTCAGTTCGTTAAGGAATTCAAGGAACTGACTGATGTTGTTCACCAGTACAATGTTCCGATATTTGCGCAAATCGGTTTCATTAACTGTAATGTGAACGGTAAGCAGATGATGGAAGTTAATGATTTGACGATTGAAGACATAAGAAAGATACAGGCTGATTATATAATAGCCGCCAAAAAGATTGCATTTGCAGGTTTTGACGGAATACAGTTGAATGTGGGAAACAACTACTATCTGTCAAGAATTATGGATCCCTTTGAAAACCAAAGAAATGACAACTACGGCGGAAACACATATAACCGTGTAAGAATCGTTCTTGAAATCATCAAGCTAATCAAGCAGACCACTGATTTGCATGTTCACTGCAGGGTAAACTTATACAAGGATTTTGACGATTCGGTGGAAATCTGCAGGATACTGGCTGAAAATGGTGCTGACAGCCTGCAGGTAACAAAGTTCCTCTCACCCCAATACTTCAGAAAGACACTGTCAAACGAAAACATGCTGGTGGAATTTGCCGATAAGGTGGCCAGTGAAGTTTCCATTCCTGTTGTTTTGGGTGGTGGATTGTCCGATATGGAAAAGATTAATGATTTAATTAATAAAACAAACATTCAATTCGTATCAATGCAAAGGCCATTTGTCAGAAGCCACGAACTATTAACCCGATGGAAAGAAGAAGGACATGGCGAATCAGACTGCAAAACTTGCAATAACTGCTACTGGAAAAAGGCAAGTACCTGCTTAATCAAATCCCAAGAATGAAATTTGCAATGCCTTTAGTCAGATAGACTTCAACAAAACCTGCCATCACCATCAACACTACAGATACAATAAATATCAGGCAGGCCTGCTTCAGTTTATCCGAATTAACATTAATGGATACTTTTAATGACAAATCTTCTTTAATATAGCTTTTTAAGAAATTAATGAAAAAATTAAATAGAACCAGTCCTGAAGCGCATGCCAAAGCGCATGAAGGAAGCTCAAATATCCCGTGTGGAATCAGATGAGCCAATACGACAAATAGATTATCCTGAATAGCCGTGTAGTAACCTATGAAAAATCCATTATAGGCCAGAACAACAACGGACAGACAGAACAGCAGTCCGTAAATAAACATCTGGAAAATAATCAGAATATTGTTCAGAAAAATATCCGCAAAAGTCAACTGTATTACACCTGTTTCGACCTTCTGAGTCAAATCATCAACTACAGGATTGAAATAGTTATACAGATATGGTTCCAGATAGTATCCTAAAATCAGAGAAAATATTAGAACAAAAAAAGAAATGTAAATAGCCAGTTTGTTTTCCAAAAAAGCTATTTTCACTTGTCTATAAAATTGTTTGAGCAATTTCTGATGCCTCAACCTGTTTATCCTTCAGCTCTTCAAAGTATTCTTTCATGAGCTCTGAAGTCCTTGCCTTACAGTCTCCGCAGCGCAGCTGACCGCTTAAGCATTCTTCACGGATTTTATCAAGTTCCTTATCATCGTCAATAAGGTGATATACAAGCATTTCATAGATTACACACTTATCAACTTCACCGCCCAATTCTTCCTGTTCCTTGAGGGATTCCCTTCCGCCGGTTTTAGCTGTTTTTACCTTTTTAGCAGCAACTTCAGGCTCTTCATTAAGATAGATTGCTGTGTTTGGCTTTGAACTGCTCATCTTATCTCCGGTCAATCCCGTAAGGAATCTGTGATATGTGGATGCAGGCTGGATGAAGCCCAATTCCTCATTCAGTCTGTGTGCAATGTCTCTTGTCAATCTGATATGTGGATCCTGGTCTACACCAACAGGCACGACAACCTTTTTAGGACCTCCGAACTCTTCAATCTGAGGAAGCAATATGTCTGCTACCTGCATCAATGGAGCCTGAACGTGAGCAATGTTGGTCGACTTGTCAAAACCATAGATTGCATTCAATTGTGAAAAATTGGTTTTTCTTGAAGCTTTAAATTCCAAATCAAACAGAGACTTGTTCTGTGACTGTAGATATACGTTGACATTGTCACGTTCCAGGTCAAGTCCCAGCGCAATCCAGTTAGTCAAATATTCATCCACCGCAATCTGTCTTCCCTTCTCGAAGCTCATGTCTCTTGCGGCGTATGATTCCAAATCTGCAATCGGCAGTGACAGCATTGCACCCTTTTCCTGATACCATATTAACTGGTCTACAACCATCTTATGGCCGATGTGCATTTGTCCACTCGGCATCATACCAGTTACAACCGCAAAATCTTCTTTTTTATTAATTAAATCATTAATTTCATTGAATTCCCTGTGTCCAAACACTACTCCTCTTTTCATCAGTCTTTGAGGGTCCTTAATATCATCTATAATGTCTGAAATCTTTTGGATTCCAAACTGATTAACTAACTTGTCATAATCTACACTTGTTGATGCCCATGGATCAATCATATTTTTCACCTTATATCACATAACTACATTAAATAAAATATACAATCAATAATTATTATATTTATAATAATAAGCTATTGAATTATAATAGCTTTCTTAAATTTAAACTATGGTCTTGTCCACTCCACATTATAGTAGGTTATGTCGAAATCATCATCCACAATTGCCAAAAGAAGTTTCTTGTTGACACCGTGAGAAACCCTGACATAACTTGCAAAATCAAGGACATTAATTTCATGATTATCATATACGATTTTAACTAAAAAATCAGAGTGACCTTTTCCTGGGGAACGGCCTCTGTCATATAAACGGAAATCGGAGCCATACTTAAATCCTGTTTTAATGACATAGCCCCTGTCCTTCAAATCACGATAAACAATATATCTTCCATAGAGATTTCTTTCTTTTAAAAGATCGATGAAATAGGATAGGCTGCATAGAACGTCATCCTCATAAACATCCAAACGATCCTTTTCTAACAAATAGCAAGCTTCAATTAAAGAAAGGTTTAACGTATCCTCTTCAATCTTACCGAAAAAGCTTTTTTCATGTAAGGCAATTGGCCTTTTACTTCCTTCTTCTATTTTAATTGACACTATTTCATTAGATAAATTACCACGCATTAAAACACCTAAAAAGAAAAAAATTATATTTAATGCTAATATTATGAATTTGATATTATTTAAAATATTTGATTAAAATTAAAAAAAGAGTTGAAAGGGATTAAACCCTAATAAAAATATTATTTGCCATTTCTGACGGAAGGGAGAAATCTTCATCTTCAATAGTTACTGAAAATTCGGAACCGTCGTTATTGTAATAATGAATGTTATTACCCACAGCAATTCCCAAATCGGCAATGCTATCCAATAAATCATTATTTCCACGAATGAATGAAATAATACCTGTAGTTTCAGGATTCAATTCTGAAATTGAAAGTAAGTTGAATTTCCTATTGATGACATTATCAAAGTCCTTAACTGAGAAACATTGTTGACAGCTGTCAAAATCCAAATCGCAGGCAGGGATAACATTATTATCTGGACATAAATCTGGATGGTGTAACATGGTACATAAAGCTCTTTCGGCCTCATCAGATAATGTATGTTCCATTTCACAAGCCTGATCGTGAATATTTTCCTCTTTGACTTTCAGTATATCCAATAAAAACTTCTCTAAAATTCTGTGTTTTCTGGTAATTTTTTGAGCTATTTTCATTCCTTCATCCGTTAATGAAGCACCTCTATATGGAGTATAATTAATATAACCTAATGTTTCCAATTTTTTGAGCATCTGTGTTACACTACCTGGTGCTATTCCCAAATCATTGGAAAGTGTGGTAGTTGATACTTGTTCCTTATTACTCCCATTTCTGTAAAGAACTTCCAAGTATTCTTCAATGTTTTCACTTATTTTATCATCAGCCATGAAAAATCCACCTAAATTTATGATAATAATATATTTAATTTAAGAGTATAAAAAAGTTTTGGTTAACCTAAATATTAAACCGATTAATTTTAAAAAAAAGAAGAGTATAGTTAATAAAATTAATTATTAACCAATTTAAACAATTTTTAATGAATTATACCTAATATGGTAACACATCATATGTTCCTCTGCTTGTATATGAAGCAGTATTCCAATTGTTAATTACTCCAAAGGAATTTCTAGTACTGGTCGGATCGGCATTAATCCAGGAACCTCCAATCAGGAACTGCACCCATACGTGTCCGTATGTGGAACCGCTTGAGAATGTACAGTAACCTGTAGCAAACCTTACAGTCATATTGACTGACCTTGCCATAGCAACAAGCAGTTGAGCCTGGTCACAACAGTTACCGGTTCCTGCAGTCAAAGTACCTTCAGCACCTTTTTGGGTATTGTAATAGAAGGAATATGAAATATAGTCCCTTACATAGTTATACAGTGCCACGGCCTTGTCCCTATCTGAACTCAATCCTTTAATCAGTGAAGTTGCCAGATCGGATATGGATTTTGAGGAAACGCCTGAATATACTATCTTAACAGTGCTCGGCAGATTGCCGTTAGCTGAATAATAGTTCAATATGCGTGAGAATGAATCCAGCAGTTCATAGTAAATGATTTTACCGACAGTAGATGATGCATAATTAGGAATCCAATTATTATTAATGATAAAATTGGTAACCCTGTTTACAACATCAAGATAATCTGCTTTTGAAAGTGAAGAGTCTATAACATCTCCGGATGGAGTGGATGGACCTCCCTCAATTTCTATAACAGAAATCGGATTACTGTTGGAAGAGTTGATTTGAAGTATTGCCTTACCCATCAGATACAAGAACTCCTGCATTGTGTATTTGCCTTCAGCCAAAACAATGTAGTCCGGAGTGTCATCATTTTCCTGAATATATTCTTTCAGGTATACTGCACCTGCAATAATGCTTGATATGGAAATGTTATCTCCAACCTTACCAGTATTTACCGGAACTGATTCGGACATTCTTGTCAATACATAGCTTGAACCGTTGATTTTTTCATGCCCGGTCACACCACAGAAATCTGAATCACAGTAATAACATGTCAGTTCGCCTTCAACTGTGCCTTTCGGATTAACGAGAAGTGTACCATAATGATCACCTATCGGACAGTAGTTTAACCAGCTTGTTGTGTAATTCTGATATGAATATTCATTAGTGGAATAGCTTGGAAGCATGTTGACTGTAATTACAGGATTATCCAGGAAATTATTGACCAATGCGAAAGCAGGCAATGCATTATTTGCATTATAATAAGCCAATACTCTTGCAAATAAATAAACCAAGCTTTCATATTTAACATCACCGACAGATGTGGTAATATTATTCGGAGCCTGATTATTTAAAAGGCAATATTCATGAATATTTTTGGCTACAACCAGGTATTCATCATCATCCAACTGACTGTAAATCTGCTTACCTGCTGAATTATCCGGTTCGGTCACGATTGATGAAACAATATTTGAAGAACTCTGACCGCCAACAATTAATGCGGATTGAGCCATCATTGACAATACCTGAGGAATTGTGTAGCTGGTTCCGCCGACATCAAGTTTGGAAGGTAAAGTTAAATTGCCTTCAATATAATTCTTTAAATTAGTGGCCGCAGTCAAGACATTATTGAGAGTGATATTATCCCCATAGGACGGACCATTCAAACTGTTAAAGTCCAAGAAATTACTTAAACCGAATCTGAATAGCATTACACCATCCGCACCGTTGTCAAGACATGTCTGTGCATCATTTGAAAGTTCAGTGTATAACAGTTTAGTCAAATCATCATCAGACACGTATGCCTGTAAACCGGACCATACTTCAGCGCCATTGGAATTCTGTACAAACCATTTGGTTGTGGAATCAAGCCAGCTGGTACCTGAATTATAATTTCCCTTATACTGCATCGGAATTATTACATCCAGATATTTTGTAATGGCAGGAATATCCTGACCATAATAATAAATATTGCTTGATGTTTCAGGCATTACGGCAGCTGACATGACAATGTTAGGATTTACTTCACGACATGCAGTAGTAACCTGTTTTACAAATTCGGTAATTGCCGCAGTACCGCCGGAAGTTTTATATGCGGTTCCAGGATATCTCAAGTAATCCAAATGAACTCCTGCAACACCAGTCAATCCGGCATAATATTTTGCTTCGTTAATCTTTTCAGTGTAGTAATCGGAATTATATGATCCACCGGATATAGGGTTTACCCATCCGCCGTCATAAAATGCCTGCATCCATATATGGACATTGATGCCATATGAATTTGCGGACTTAATCCATGATAAAACTGCAGACTCGCCGTGAACCGTAAATGCATAGAAGTTTAATAAAATATCCGTTGTTCCAAGGGAAGCCAATTGTGATAAATCAACACTAGCCATGTCTCTTCCCTGAACCCAATATCCAAATCCGTTTGAATTTTCAGTGGCCTGGGAAATGACAATCTGTGTGGAAGCTTCACTAGGAGCATAATCATTGTCACCGGCATATTTATATGAAACCAGATATGTGCCTGCACTCAATGATTTTGTTAAACTTGCAATACCTGATGCGTCTGTAGTTACAGCACTGTCACTGGAAGAGATTGTATAAATTACTTCACGACCGGATAAAGCCTTATTATTACTATCAGACAACAATACCTGCATATTAATAGCTGAACCGGTTACAAAACTGGTTGCAGATTTCCAAGTCAGTGAAGTTGCAGTTCTGGTTTTTACAATAACCTGAGACTGACCGCTTGAAGAAGCTATTCTGTCTTCACCAGGATAATAATATTTAATGGTATAAGTGCCTGCAATAAGATTGATGCCTAATTTTGCAACACCCTCATCATTGGTGGTTCTGGTATAGTCAACTCCATTGATATTAAATATAACCTTTCTTTGTGGAAGTGGCAGGCTGCCGACTTTCAAGGTAACATCGAAACTTTGACCTGCACCTTGACCAACTGTTATATCTTGACCGGTTATTATAGATGTATTGCCATCAATTACGGTAATGTTGCAAACATTTATTAATTCTTTATAATGGGTACTGTTAAACTTGGATGTGATTTCATAAATTCCAAGATTCAGATTGATATTTAATTTTGCAGTACCGTTTGCATTTGTAGTTCTTTTGTATGCAATGTCATTAACAGTAAAGTATACCGGTTGACCTACAATAGCCTTTCCATATCCGTCCAATACAGTGACATCAAAGCTTTCACCAGCATTATAATATATTACAGTATTATTAATAATGAATACTGTCTCAGTTGCATCCCTTACAGTAAGTGTACTGGTTGCACTTGATGAGTCATATGGGAAAGTACCAGCATAATCATAAGATAAAGTATATACACCAGGAGCTATATCAATACCTGTAAATGTTGCTATACCATCATCATCAGTTACAGCAGTATAAGTAGCATTACCTGCTTTAAGAGCAATTGATTGATTGTTAACAGCATAACCTAATTGATTGTATAATGTAGCATTAACTGCAATATTATCATCAACATAATATGTATAATTATTAGCAACTATGGAAGTTGATGAAGGACCAACTACAGTAACAATGTTAGCTGTTGCGAAATTATCATTTGAATTGATTGCGGTTAATATATATTCACCAGGAATCAAGTTAATGTTGAGCTTTGCAGTACCTGTAGCATTAGTGGTACGGTTGTAAAATACACCATTAATATTGAAAGTTATTGGAGTATTTGCTAAAGGAGATCCATCACCAGTAAGGAATGTTGCATAATACTGGTGGGAATCACGATATACCTTGGTTAAATCCTTACCTTCAATAGTGGAAAGTACAGTTACCAGACTTGATGTAGAATATCCCGTTACAGGATCTGTTGCAGTCAGTATATACTTATCCGGATTCAAATTAATATTGAGTTTTGCAGTACCGTTAGCATTAGTATTACGATTATAGAATACTCCGTTAATGTTGAAAGTTACGCTAGTATTGGCCAATGGAGAACCCTGCCCATTGAGAAATGTGGCATAATACTGGGAACCATTTCTATAGTATTTGACCAAATCATTGGTTATGATAGGAGTATAAACAGTAACTGCAGCAGTTGTTTTACTATCTAAATAATCATCATTACCGTTATAATAAACAGCAATGTTATAAGTGTCAGGATTTAAATTAATAGCGATTGAAGCTTGACCTTCATCGTTAGTAGTTCTGGTATAATTAATACCAGAGATTGTAAATATTAAAGTTTGATTAGCCAACTTATTTCCATTTATATCACTTAAAGTAGCTACAAACCTTGTTCCGTTTTTATAATATAAAGTAATGTCCGGCGCATCTATTGAAACTGCCGTTTTTGCAGAATTATCACCAGCACCGATTGTGTTATCATCTAAATTAGTATCAGCGTTGTTAATTGATAAATTATTTGAATTAGATCCTACACCATCATTTTCAACAGACAATAAATCCATTGAAGAATCTTCTACCGTATAGGTATCATTAATACTTACTTCACTTGCACAAACAAGACCAATTGATAAAAATGCAATTAGTATTATTAATGCCAGATAAATTCGTTTTTTCAAAATATTTTACCTCCTTATAACGTATTTAACAACTATGAAAAAAATTTAATTTTTCAGTATAATTATAGTATATTAATAATATCTTATATAAAGTTATTTATTTAATTAATGGCCGTAGAGACGAGTAAAATTAAAAAATAGAGATTAAATTGTGTAAAAATAATATATTAAGTAATAATATTTGTCAATTTAAGTCTAAAAGACTAAAAACAACTGATTTTATTAACCACGATAAGTTATTTTATGAAATGTTGAAAAATAAATATAATGCTTGTTAAATAAAAATATAGCAATAAACTGATATTAACATTAAAAATAAGATATTATTACAAAGGTTTGACCAAAATCAAAAATAATAATGAAAAAAATAAAAAAATAAAAGATGTAAATCAATTTTACATCATTGGAGGCATACCGCCCATTCCACCCATACCGCCAGGCATAGGAGGCATGCCGCTGTCATCATTTCCGGACTCGTCTGCACCAGTTGAGTTAAGTGCGTTTCTAGCTGCAATCATATCATCAATACGGAGAATCATTTCAGCAGCTTCGCCGGCAGACTGAAGAGCCTGAACTTTAACTCTTAAAGGTTCGATAACACCAGCATCTTTCATGTCAACGACTTCACCGGTGAATACATTGATTCCGATTGCATTTGAGTCTTCGTGAGCAGCTTTTAAATCAGCAATCAAGTTAATGGTGTCCAAACCTGCATTTTCAATCAAGGTTCTTGGAATGACTTCTAAAGCTTCAGCATATTTTAAAATAGCTAATTGTTCTCTTCCGCTTACGGATTCACCATACTCTCTTAATGCTTTTACCAAATCAATTTCACAAGCTCCTCCACCAATGAGAACTTTACCTTCTTCGATAGTGGCTGCTACTACACCTAAAGCATCATCCAAAGCTCTTGAAATTTGTTCTGTTACGTAACGGGTACTTCCTCTGAGAACGATTGAGGATGCTTTCGGATTTTCACATTCTTCAATGAAAGTCAATTTGTGATCGAAGAGTTTTTCAAGGTATATTTTACCAGCATGACCTAATTTGTCTTCGGATAAGTCTTCAATATCAGTCACTAACTTAGCACCGGTAGCTTTTTGGATTCTTTCCATATCTGATTTTTTAACTCTTTTGAAAGCCATGATTCCTGCTTTTTTGAGGTAGTGTTCTGCCAGGTCATCAATACCTTTCTGACAGAATAATACATTAGCACCGGAATCAACAATCTGGTCAACTAAATCTTTAATCATTTGTTCTTCATTGTCTAAAAATGCAGCAAACTGGTCAGGTGAAGTGATATCAATTTTAGTACTTGTATTGATATCTTTTAATTCAATAGGATATTTCATGATAGCAATTTTTGCATCTTCAACAGATTCAGGCATGTTTTTGGATAAAGGAGTTTTATCAATTACAATACCTTCAGCCAAGAATGAATCCTCTACGGAGTCACCGGAAACCCTTTGGATATTAATGTTATCAATGTCAGATTTGCCGTCTTCTTCAATTCTTAAAGCAGCATCGACAACTAAACTAGCCAAATGCTCTTTTGCATAATCTGATCCTTTACCACTCATTGCAGTTACTGCAACTTTTTGAAGAGTTTCTTTATCGTCAGCATCAATTGCAATTTCTTTTAATATTTCAACAGCTTTTGCAGTTGCGTTTCTGAAACCTTTTACAACAACGGAGGTTGCAATGCCGTCTTCTAATAATTCTTCAGCTTTAGCTAATAATTCACCAGCAATAACAACAACAGAAGTAGTTCCGTCTCCAACAATTTCTTCTTGTTTTTTAGCTGTTTCTACAAGCATACGTGCAGCCGGCTGTGCAATATCCATTTCTCTCATAATAGTTGCACCATCATTAGTGATAGTAATATCGCCCATACCACTAACGAGCATTTTGTCCATTCCTTTAGGACCAAGAGTGGTTCTTACAATACCTGCCAATACTTTAGCAGCTGTAATATTCATTCTTAAAGCATCTCTTTTAGAATATCTTTCAGTCCCTTCAGGAAGAATAAATATTGGTTGATTTGCCATTTATTTTCACCTTTAAAATTATTAATAATCTAATATAAAAATCAGTTATATTTTTATACATTATTAATATTGATTTGTGGTAATATAAAAAGATTACTTTATTAACTCATCATCACATATTATAGTACATATGTATCAGAAAGTCATTGAAGATATAAAAAGAAACCTTGGTGATAACAACGATTTGAATCGCAAATACCTGATATCCCAAATAGACATCTACAAACACCATGAATACTCAACTGAAATCGTTAAGGAGATTTCCAGAATGATATGGGATTGTTTATCACCAGAGGAACAGGAAGAGTTCGCCAGAATCATAGAAGAGGAAAATCCAATCAGGGAAATACTGATTGAAGTGGAATTCTATATCCAGAACAATGACTATGAAACCGCTTTGGAAAAACTGGACGCTTTTATGAAAACAAAGCCTCCATTATATGAAAATGACAAAGTTAACGAATACCACACCTTCCAAAATCCGTTAGAGGAACTGATATTCAATGAATTCGTGGGATGCGAAAAGGAACTCAGATACATACCGGACAGCCAGCCATTGGAAGACCTGTATTATGCATACGGATTTTTATTAAGAGATAGTGCTCGTTTAGAAGAAGCGGAAGATGCCTTAAAAGAAGCTTTGAAACTTAATCCCGTTTCAGCAAGAACAATTCTGGAATTATGTGACATCTATAAAATGAAAACACCAACATTCAACAAATTCTATTTCTACAATATGGATGCATTGAAATATGCATATTCCGGATATGACCTTGCCAGAGTCTATAAGAACTTCGGATTCTACTATTATGAGGAAGGAAACATTGAACTGTCAATAGCATGCTATAAATACAGTCTGAAATATGAAAATGATCCGTTTACCAGAGAAAGAATAAATCTGCTTGAGTCAAATAAAAATATTTCATTAACGGACGATGAATGTGAAGAATATTTGAAAAGCAAGCATATCCAGCTTGGGGCAACGCCTTTCATTGTTGAAAATTTAAAGAAACTGGCAGCTGAATATGAAAATGACAATATGTTAGACCAATCATTATACTTCTATAGGCTTTTTTACAGTGTCAATAAAGATGAAGAAATATTTCATAAAATCAAGGAACTGGATTTGAAGGTAAGGCGAAGCAAAAGAAAAATTTAATTATATAATATATAATAATATTATATAGGTGATTTTATATGTGTTCAACCGGTGGGCCAATGGCCGATATTGATTTGAAAAAATTGAAAACAAAAAGATATAGATGCTTAGACTGTGGAAATGAATTTAAAGGACTGGGCAGGAAAGTTGTTTGTCCGTCCTGTCAAAGCGACAACGTCGAATCAAAAGAATAAATAAACATTTATTCTTCTTTTTTTATTTTTGTGATATTTATGAATATTAACTTTAGCTATGATGAGATATTATTCCTGGAAGGTGAGACAGGCACTGTAGGTGTTGTTAAAGTTGCACACGACAATAAAATGCTTTTTATAGCTACACAGGACAACGAGGAAATTGTTCAGTTCCTTGAAAAAGATGATCTCATAGCTGTTTCAAATTTCAAAAAAGACAAAAGAGCAATAAGAGCACAGGCCTATCTGACCCGTGAAGAGGACTCACCAATTGTTATCCTGAATAAGGATCATCCTTCAACCAAAAGATTATCACAGGTACTGTCCGTTGGCGAAAAAGTAAACTTGAACTGCAACATTACTCCAGGAACCCATCCTGAACAGGATGTATTATGTTCATGTGACTCATTATCAGGACTATCAATTGTTAAAACTCCAACCGGTGTTGAATTGAATAAAGTACATGAAAAATACACAATTGAAAGGTTCTAACATGACTTTTGACTTTGAATTACTATACTCACTGCTTGGAAGGCTGATAATTGTAATCGCAATATTAATCATAATATTATTTATCATACTGCTGGTTTTTGGAAAAATATTTCTGAAAAGAGGAATTGTAATATTTCCCAAATTCCTATTGTTCATTATAGATACTCTTTATTCACCATTCAAATCAATAGCCAGACTTATAAAGCTGGATGACCATCTGATTGATGATTTAAGCATTAAAATAAGAAATGACATCAACAAGAAAAAATTCGAAAAGATTCCTGCCGGCGAAACTTTGATATTTCTGCCTCATTGCCTAAGGCATAAGGATTGTCCCGCAACGCTTCAAAAGGAAGGCGTTAACTGTACCTGCTGCGGATTATGCTCCATTGGTGTTATTAAAAAGAAAGCTGAACCAAAAGGATACAAACTATATATTGTTCCAGGATCAAGCTTCGTTAAAAAGATAGTAATGGAAAATAAGTTTAAGGCAGTCATTGGAGTAGCATGCCATGAGGACCTGAATCAGATGATGATGTTGCTTTCAGATTTCTGTCCGCAGGGAGTGCTTCTTAAAAAAACAGGATGTTATGAAACAAAAGTGGATGTAAGTGAAGTATTGAAACTGATTAACTCCAAGGACTAATCATAATACTCCATAAATTCCAAAGATTCTTGTGTCTGGCCGAATTCTTCAATAAACTCTTTTAAATCATTTATAAATTCCTTTTTTCTTTCAGCCAAGTCTTCAATTTGAGAATAATCCTTTTTTACAGCAATATTCATTATGATATCATCAGTTTCAAGATTAATCTCAGGCAAAAGCAAATTGTCAATGTCTTCCATTCTAACCCCTACCAAGTTCCTGGTGAGCTCTTGCCAAATGTCCTGCAGCCAATGCACCGACTAATGACAGTTCACCTGCAAGAACTGTTGCAGCAACAATTTCTGCAAATTCACGGGCTTTTCCTGAACCGGCAACACCTAAAATGTTAAGGCCTTCATTTGCAACTTCAAGGCTTGTTCCTCCGCCAACAGTAGCCACCGGCAAGTCAGGAAGATTAACTGAGAAGTATAAATCACCATCACGTGCTTCGGCAGTAGTAATACCCAAGGAACCTTCTACAACATGAGCCGCATCCTGTCCGGTTGCTAAAAATATTGCCGCAACCATATTGGCATAATGGGCATTGTAGCTTAAGCTTCCACTGACAGCAGAGCCTATTAAGTTTTTAGCGACATTAACTTCCTCTATTGCCTCTGCAGTGGTTTTCAGTTTTTTATTAACGATATCTTTTGGAATGACAATATCGGCAACGACACTTTTTCCTCTTCCTTCCACCATGTTGATTGCTGCCGGTTTTTTATCAACACAAGCGTTACCGCTTAATGCAATGTGGCGAGCGCTGGTTTCACTGGCCAGCTTATCCAAAATCTTTTCTGTGGCAATAGTGACCATGTTCATACCCATACTGTCTCCAGTTGAGTAGACAAAACGTGGATAAACATAAGATCCCGCAATTAAAATAGGATCGATTTTTAAAAGCTTACCGTGAGAGGTTGTGCTTTCAGCAATTTCTTTTAACTCTGCAAAATTATCAATAAACCATTGCTTTATCTGTAATGACTGGCTCGCATTTTCAGTTTTGATAACAGGCGCACGGGTCATTATGTCAGATATTACATGAGCATTAACTCCGCCTGAAGCGGTTATTGCAGATGATCCTCTGTTAATTGAAGCCACCAAAGCTCCTTCAGAGGTTGCAAGAGGAATGAAAACCTCACGCTTACAGTTATCACCATTGATTTTTAACGGGCCTGCAATACCCATAGGCAACTGGAGAACACCGATGGAATTTTCAATATTTCTGGCTGAAGCCCTTTCCATATCCAAGGTATAATTAGAGATATTATCCAAACTGATAGAATATTTCTTTTCTAGAAATTCACGCCTGATGTCTGTAGCTTCCTTGGCTGAAACTTCCTTATCAACCTGATAAAGTTTCATTTCGCCATTCAGTAATTTATCAATAATTTCTTGATGAGTCATATTACATTTCCTTTTTAAGTAAATTAACAATTTCTGATGGCATTTTAGCTACTTCAACACCAGCATTGTTTAAAGCTTCAGTTTTACTTGCAACGGTACCGGAGTTTCCTTGAATGATAGCTCCCGCGTGTCCCATTCTTTTTCCAGGAGGAGCGGTTCTGCCGGCAATGTAAGAAACAACAGGTTTTGTCATTTCATTTTTAATGTATTCTGCTGCCTTTTCTTCAGCATTACCACCAATTTCACCGATTAAAACAACAGCTTCAGTTTCATCATCGGCTTCAAATCTTTTAAGAATATCAATATAATTAGTACCGATAACAGGGTCTCCACCGATTCCAACACAGGTACTTTGGCCAATTCCAGCACGAGTAAGTTCACTGGCTATTTCATAAGTTAATGTACCGCTTCTTGAAATAACACCAACATTTCCCTCTTCAAAAATATGTGTAGGCATGATACCTAATTTACCGATACCAGGAGAGATAATTCCCGGAGTATTCGGACCAATAACAGTTGTCCCCATCTGATCGGCATAAGCCATAATATCCAAACTGTCATGGATTGGAATGTGTTCGGAAATGATTACAACCAAATCCAAGTGTCTGATTGATTCAAAAGCCGCATCCTTTGCAAATTTTGCAGGAACAAAAATGATTGAAGAGTTGATATCAGTCTCTTCCACAGCTTCTTCAATAGAATTGAAAATAGGAACTCCCAAGAAGTCCTGACCTCCTTTTCCAGGAGTTACACCTGCACCAATATTAGTATTATACTTTAACATTTGTTCTGTATGGAAAGAACCTTGCTTTCCAGTAATTCCTTGAACTAAACAATTTGTATCCTTATCCAATAAAATCATATTATACCATCCTAACGTAAAATTCTTGTTTTATTTTGAAATGGAACCGCTAAATCTATTACATTACCGTTCATTAACGCGGTAGCGGAAAAGATTACACTGCCCGGCAACACATTACAGGTTGTTCCCCTTTCAACCAGATATGTATTCTTATTTCCAAGTGCCGCTCCAATCATTGCACTTGCTATTACGCCAACAGATTCAATATTCTCTACTGTTGCCACTACTACAGGGTCATCAGTTTCAGAAGAAACAAAGCCAACACCGGGAATCTCTCTTGTTCTGGCTTCAATCAAATCGGAAACATCCGTCAGATTGTCCATTCCCCGGGCTGCCTTGATTGCAGAGTTTGCAACATCACCGACAAAAGGCTCGCCACCATAGGTATCGAAACCTAAAATAATCGCATCAGGATAATATCCTTCGCGAAAGCTTGCTTCAGCATAGGATATTCCTTCGCCCGCTTCTGATTCAACTTTTGAAATTCCAGACAAATCGCCTAAATTCTCAGCACAATCTTTCAGTATATTGACTATTCCTTCATTGACAACTTCAAGTAAATCATCTTCAACGAAAGCACTGACTACAACATCATCTCCAGTAATATTTGTCAGGGCAGCTTCACTTGCTCCTAACTCCTTAAGCTTATAAAGATTATTTTCAATGCTTTGCGTCAATTCCTTACTACAGGACACATCATTTTTGGAAATGTCTGCCCCAATAGCTGTGATTTTCAAAATAACACCTTTAATAATTTGATTAAAAAATTACATAAAATAATAAAATTTTATCTGTAATATAATTTGTTATTTAATTTATATAAATTTTAAGTCATTTAAAAGGAGATTTTAGAAAAAATTAATAAATAATTACTATCAAAAATATCTATTAATGTATTCACAAACCAAAATAGCTATTCCGATTTTTCAACCTGACGTTGAGGGAGTGATAGAAGTTGCAAATGACTGCATCAAAAAAGGTGCGGACATTTTGGAATTCAGAATTGACGGTCTTAAAAATCCCAATTTTAAGGAAATCAAAGAGGTTATTGAAGAAATCAATTTCCCTATGATTGCAACTAATAGGATTTCAACGGAAGGCGGTTCCTTTAAAGGATCCGAAGAGGAAAGAATAGACATTTTATATAAATGCTGTGACTTGGTCGACTATGTGGATATTGAACTTCAAAGCGATGATGAATATATCAATATGATTCATGACACAGGAGTTAAGACCATTGTATCCTATCATGACTTCGAAAAGACTCCGGAAATTGACGAGATAACTTATATCGTCAATAAGGAAAGGGAACTTGGAGATATTGCAAAAGTCGCATTCATGCCTAAGGATTTGGATGATACTCTGAAAATACTGGCAATACTGTCACACTGTGAAAATACCATTGCTATTTCAATGAGCGATTTGGGAAGTTATACAAGAGTTATGGCCTCCAAATTTGATTCACCAATTACTTTTGCAGCCGGAAGGGACGCTACGGCTCCAGGTCAGATTGATATAGAAACAATGAGGGCTTTATTAAATATGGATTTAAATATCTTGGATTAAAGGTGGTTTTATGATTAAAAAAAGCACTTTAATTATAGGTTTTATTGTAATTATTTTACTTGTTATTGGAGGATACTTCATTTTTATTGGAGAATCCGTAACTGTTTATATGGATGGTGAAAACGTAACATCCCAGTCAACCATTTCACCATTTGCTGGCGTTGACACGAACGAACTGAACGAAGAAATCTGTGACTACACACTTGAAGCGATGAATAGTACGAACGGAAGTGTTCAAAGTTTAAGACAGGGAATTTTAAGGATTTGCCTTTCACATGGCTTGGATAATGTTAAAGTATATCTTGATTCACCCTTAGGAAGCGATGAAATTCCAATATTATTCCATGTTGAAGGATTGTCAATGTATCCTACTTTAAAAGACGGTCAGACTGTTCTGGTTGAAAAGACTCATGACATAAAAGTCGGCAGTATGGTTGTTGCCAATTCAGATGAGTATGGTCCAATTATAAAAAGAGTTTCTAAAATTAATGGAAATCAGATATATTTAACTAGCGACAATACAGATGTCGATTATGAATATATAAACGGCACCATGTATGAAACAAAAGGAATATCAACATGGGTTGATGTTGATGATGTTTATGGAGTGGTCGTACAGTACTAGACTGCACGATCTCCTTCCTCACCAGTTCTTATTCTTATTACATTATCTATAGGATAGATGAAAATTTTTCCATCTCCAATGTTTCCTGTATAGGCGGATTTCTTAATTGCATCAACGATCAAATCAACACCTTCCTCTTTTACAACAATTTCTACACGTGTTTTCGGGATTAAATCTATACAGTAACTAGAACCACGGTAAGATTCTCTTATTCCTCTTTGGCTTCCCCTACCTTTTACTTCTGATACGTTCATTCCTTCACAGCCTACATCTGATAAGGCTTTTTTTACATCCTGATATTTTTCCTGTCTAATGATTGCAACTACACTTTTCATTTTCGTGGCTCCTAGTTAAAGTTATATGCGGATTCTTCATGGAGGTGAGAATCCAGTCCTCCAATTTCCTGTGACTCGTCGACTCTTATACCGTCCATAGCTTTATCGAGTATTTTAGCTAGAACAAAGCTGATTGTAAATGCATATACAATAGTAGCTAATACACTTATAATCTGAATGAGAACCTGTCCTGGATTTCCATAGATTAATCCTGCCGTTCCACCTATTGCCGGCACTGCAAATATTCCTGTAGCTATTGCTCCCCACATACCTGACATACCGTGAATTCCCCATACATCCAAAGCATCATCATAGCCTAATTTGGATTTGAGGACATAAATTGCAAAGTATGAAACAAGCGGAGCGATTGCACCAATTATTAAAGCACCGAACACATCAACGAATCCTGCTGCCGGAGTGATTGCAACCAAACCTGCAACTCCACCGGAAATCGCACCTAAAATTGTAGGTTTTCCAACGATATAAGTATCTAAGATACACCATACAATTAATGCCACTGCAGCGGAAACGTTTGAAACGATGATTGCATTAGCTGCAAGTCCGTCTGCTGCAAGACCTGATCCTCCGTTGAATCCCATCCAACCGAACCAGAGTAATGCTGCACCAAGTACTGCATAACCTAAGTTGTGTGGAATTAAAGCAGTGCTTCTTCTTTTTCCAAGAACCAGTGCTACAGCAAGAGCGGAAATACCTGAGTTAATGTGAACTACAGTTCCTCCTGCAAAATCAAGAGCGTTCATCTGCATTAACCAGCCTCCTCCCCATACCCAGTGAGCGATAGGGAGATATACAAGACAAGCCCATATAGGTATGAATATTACCCAGGCTTTGGTTTTCATCCTTCCGACAAGAGCTCCTGAAATCAGTGCTGCAGTAAGGCCTGCAAATGCACACTGGAACATTACAAAGAGCAATGTTGGTATTGATCCTGTTAAATCATCAAGTCCAATTCCCTGTAAGAAGAAGTTGGACGGTGAACCTATAAAACCATAAATGGATGGCTCTCCAAAAGCGAATTGGTATCCGAAGACTACCCAAATTACACTTACAATTGAAAATGCTATAAAAGTTAAAAACATAGTATTTAAAACATTTTTTCTTTTACTTAATCCTCCATAGAAAAATGCTACAGCCGGAATACTCATTAATAATACTAAAAGACTACAAATAAGAACCCAAGCAGTATCACCTGCACTAAACATTACCATATTATCTTTTCTCTCATAATAAATTGAATTTAAATTAATTTTTTAATTAGTCGGAAGACGGTTTCCTACTTCCGACAAATATATTCTATTCAAAATAGTATATAAATATTTGGATTATTCAAAAAAGATTAAATAACAGTTAATATAAAAATAAATTACAGTATAGTTTAAAAATCAAATTATACCAAAATTAAATATCTAAAATCAAAATAAAAAAATGTGTTATTATGAAACAATCAATCAAAGTGAATTTATTAATATTTCTAATTGTTGCCGTAATTGCATTCGTTCTAAGCACTGCATTTGCAAGTGTAGTGGTCATCGATAACTCAGATGCCAAAAAGATTACAGCAATAGAAAATGACTCATTCGAACCTCATCAGATTGAAGAGGTGCCTGTAATAATTCCTAAAGTTGAAAATACAACAGATAACACAACATTTGACAATATAACTTCAGACATTATTGAAGTGGCTGATGATACATGGAATAGTCTATTAGGGTGACTAAATTGAGCGAAAAAAGAAAATTCATAAGAGACAGCGTTTATGGAGATATTGAATTATCCAAATTTGAAGTTAGCGTAATGGATATGCCTCAATTCCAACGCATCAGAAGAATCAAACAATTGGGATTGATCAGTCTGATATATCCTGGAGCAAACCATACCAGATTTGAACATTGTATCGGAACAATGAATCTGGCATCAAAACTGGCCACAAAACTAGAATTAAGTGAAGAGGAAATTGAACTGGTAAGAATTTCAGGCCTTTTACATGACATCGGTCATGGACCGTTTTCTCATGTATCCGAAGGAGTATTGTCATTTCCGCATGAAGAGCTCACAAAATATGTTATTGAAAAAACATCCATGCATGATTTGCTAGATGAAAAATTTGACACCAAAGAAATCGTTGACATAGTTAACGGAAAAGGTCATTTGGGTCCGATTATATCCGGAGAGCTGGACGTGGACAGAATGGACTATCTTTTAAGGGACTCACACAACACAGGAGTTGCCTACGGAGTAATCGATTACGAAAGAATCATATCAAATTTAAGATTGGATGACGGATTGGTTTTAGATATTAAAGGTGTTCAGGCTGCAGAAGGAGCGCTGGTATCAAGATATTTCATGTATCCTAGCGTATATCAGCACCACACAACAAGAATAGTCAATTCCATGTTTAGAAGAGCGCTGAAAAGAGAAATTGACTCAGGAAAAATCAACGAAAATGACATGTATAAATATGACGATTCAGACATCATCTCCCTGTTCAGAAATAGTAACGATGAAATAGTCAGGGACATGATAAACAGACTGGACAACAGGATTATCCCGAAAAGAGTTAAAACAATAAGGCTTGATAACTTCAAAAATCCGGAAAAACTGTATAAGATTTCACAGGAAACCCTAAGAAAAGCCGAAGAGGAAATAGCTGAAGACTTCAATATGGACAAAAACTACGTTTTCATAAACATTGCAGAGTATCCTCGCTTTGATGAGATGAAAACGCAGGTCAGCGTTGATGACAGGCTATATCCGTTAACAGAGATTTCAAACATCATTGGCGCATTGAGCAAAGCAAGATTCAACATACCTGACATCAGTATTTACGTGCCTATTGAGGAAAAGGAAAGGTTTGAAAAATTGAAACTGAATCATTATCTGGACTTGCCTGAAGTGGACAGGGAAAAATTCCACGGAATCCATTATGACCAAATTAAACTATTTTAGGAGATATTATGATTGTTGTAGCAATAACTGGAGCAAGCGGAGTGATTTACGGGATAAAACTGCTTGAAGCTCTAAATGAATTGAAAATAGAAAATAGTTTAATCATAAGCGATGCTGCAAAAACAGTCATCAAATCAGAAACCGATTATGAAATAGAAGACATTATCAAATTATCCGACAATTATTATGAATTCAACGACTTGACCGCATCAATAAACAGCGGATCATTTAAATTTGAAAGTCTGGCGATTGTACCGTGTTCCATGAAAACATTATCATCAATAGCAAATGGATATGGGGACAATACCATTACAAGAGTTGCGGATGTGAGTCTGAAAGAAAGAAGATGCACAGTTATCGTTCCAAGAGAAACCCCTCTTAGAACTGCTCATATAAAGAATATGCTTACCTTATCACAAGAAGGAGCTGTAATTTTACCTGCAATGCCTGGATTTTATTCCAATCATGACACAGTAGATGACCAAATCAACTTTGTGGTCGGTAAAATTTTAGATTCCTTGAATATAGAAAATAACTTATTTAAAAGGTGGGAATAAATGTTAGAAGATATGGATTTTATTAAATCATGCGATGTTCCGGGACCTACAAAAGAAGCAATAAGAGCAATAATACTTTATAAATCCGATGTAAAGGACACAGATAAAGTGGTTGATGTGGGATGTGGAACAGGAGGACTTACATGCGAATTTGCTCAAAGAGCAAAAGAAGTAACGTCCATTGATATAAATCCTGAAGCTATTGAAATGACTCAGAAGAATCTTAAGAAATTCGGACTTGGAGATAACGTTACATTAATATGTGACGATGGAGCCAATGCAGTTAAGGATATTGACAATGTGGATATTGCCATTGTTGGGGGCAGCGGCAGACAGTTGGAAAATATTCTGGAATTGATTGACTCAAAACTAAATTCAAACGGCCGGATAATCGTTACTGCAATATTGGTTGACACAAAAGTAGAAGCGGTTAACAAACTAAAAGAATTGAATTATAATCCCAAAATCATGGAAGTCAACATTTCAAACGGAAGAGTTCTCGACAGAGGGATTATGATGATGAGTGAAAACCCAATAGCCATCATATCAGCTAAAAAAAGATGAAAAAAATTGGAGATTATAAAATGGACAGCCATAATAGATGGAAAATCAAATTTTCAATAGTAATGGTTATAGCAATAATCGTTATTTATGGATCCAACATACTTATTTTAAAAGACCCTGAACATGTTGTTTCATATATCTGGACACACTTAGGATTCATTCCGGTAGATATACTCATTGTAGCATTTGTACTTGATGAAATCATAAGTAAAAAGGAAAAAGAAGCAATGATGGAAAAACTGGATATGATTATGTCAACATTCTTTTCAGAAATTGGAAACGACCTAATCAAACAATTAAGTTCTGTTAACCAACATAAAGCAGACACAAGCTACTTGGAATCCATTAAAAACTGGACTGATAAAGATTATGAAAACAGATTAAAGGAAATCAAAAACGTAAACATTGCTTTTAAAGCGGACGTTGCACCGGAAGATAGGGAAGAATACTTAACTAACATGAGAAATCTGCTTGTAAGCAAAAGGGAATTCATTGTTGGCCTTATCAATAACCCAAACCTTCTTGAAAAAGAAGAGTTTTCCGGATTATTGAATGCAATTCTCCATTTGGATGAGGAACTGGAACACAGGCCTGACCTGAGCAAAGTCAGCGATGTTGATTTTAATCACCTGAACGGTGACATGCAAAGAATCTACAACAAACTGGTTCACGAATGGATATACTATCTGAAATACCTGAACAAACATTATCCGTACATGATTGCATTAATCATACGTACCAATCCATTTGATGAAACTGCAGATGCATACGTAAAGGAATAAAAAAATGAAATCTGGCATTATTTTATGTGGAGGGCAGAGCAGAAGAATGGGTCGAGATAAAGGATCTTTAATTATTAAAGATAAACCTATGATTAAATACATACTTTCCACATTAAATAATGAAATAGATGAAGCGATAATTGTTTTAAATGATAGCGATAGGATTGATAGATATAAAAAATTTATTGATCCTGACGACTATTCATATGACGTGAAATTCGTTGAAGATAAAATCAAAAACAAAGGCCCTATTTCAGGTATTCTAACCGGACTTGAAAACATATCATCACAGTATGCAATAGTATTTCCCTGCGACAGTCCGAACATGACAAAAAATACAATACAAGCTCTTTTTAATGAAATAAGTAATGAATATCAGGCCATCGTACCATACCATGACCCCGACAATAAACTTAAAACATCAGAACCTCTCCATTCAATATACAACAGGAACATTATTCCATTAATCGAAGAACTGATTTTAAAGGATTGTCTGCACATCAAAGGAATAATAGAAAAAATAGAAACAAATTTTGTTTTAATTGATAATAAAAAAATATTAAAAAAAGAATTTGAAAATCTTAACCGTCCGGAAGACTTAAAGATATTCGACTAATTCTTTTGTTTTTGAAATTGCAGTATTAACAGCAGAGAAAATATCCTCTTTGGTTAAAGGATGAGCTCCGCCTTTTTGCATAGCACAAATTCTGCCTTCTTTAGTAACTCCAACATTTAAACGGGCACTGGCAACACGTTCTTCAGATAATGTTGGGTCTAAAACCATCTTATCACCTATTTTGACAAAGGTGCACATAGCCACTTCATTGTTAATAGGTAAATCAAAGGTATTTTCCTTGTCAATGACAACTTCATCATCAACTATGGTTGCAGTTGGTATTTTTGTGCTTTTGAGTGCTGCCATTACAGCAAGCTCTGCAGTGTCAAAGAGATTACCACAGTTGTCGATTACATGAAGGTCTATGAATAACATCCATACATGTTTGCCTTCTTCGACACATAGCTTGTCCAAATCGACCAGTTCACTTTCACGGATTCCTCTGTCAACTACACGTGCAAGTTCAATGGAATCGTCACCAGGTGGTCCAGGTTCAAAAGTAGGATCAGCCATCGGCAACATTTCACAATTGGTCATTAATACTCCCAAATCAGGGGTGTCTGGAAATGGACTGCCTAACTGAGGTTTAATACCAACAATAACTTGAGTTCCGCCGATTTTTACTCTTGCAGAACCTTCAGCTTTAGAAATAACATCAGTTTCAATAGAAATGTCCCTGTATTCATCAAGGGCTCTTCCATCTTCTCTTTTATCATTAAAAATAAGGTTTGTAATACTTTCTCTTGTAATTTCCGGTACTATATCCATATTAAACACCTATTCTGTAGAGTATTTTTTCATTAATGCTTCTTTTTGAAGCTCGCTAACTTTCATACATCCTTCCATAGCCAAATCAATAGCTTTCTGGAATTCTTCTTCAGTCAAATCACCGTCACTTTGGAGTAAAGTAATTTCACCGGTTCTTGGCATGATTGCAATAGGAACATCAGCCTGACCTTCCTTATCTTCAACTTCTGATAAATCAAGCACGACTTCATCATTGACCTTACCTGCAGCACATCCAACGACGATATCCTTCATAGGTACTCCAGCATCAACAAGAGCAACGGAAGCTGCGGTAATTCCTGCACAACGGGTTCCTCCTTCTGCTTCGATTACTTCAATATAAACGTCAACCATTGAACGTGGATAGTTTTCCAACATTAAAGCTGGTCTTAATGCATCAGCAGTGATTTTTGAAATTTCTGAAGATCTCCTATCAGGACCTGGCCTTTTTCTGTCATCTACTGAAAATGGTGCCATATTGTATCTGCATCTGATTACACCAGTATTCGGTTCAAGTAACCTTCTAATATATGATTCCCTAGGTCCGTAAACGGCAACTAAAATTTTATTTCCACCCACTTCAAGGTAAGCGGAACCGTCAGCACGTTCAAGAACGCCTGCTTCAATTTTTATAGGACGTAATTCATTGTACTTCCTACCATCCTCTCTAATCATCTCAGACATATTAATCTACCTCATAAATAGAAATTATCGATTATTTAAAATAAATGAATTATTATTTGAGTTATCGCTATAGGATAAACTTTTATCTTTATTCTGATTTTTCTTTTTTAACTCTTCTATAACTTCATAAAAATCAGGCTTATCCTCAGCATCGTTTTCTTCTTCAGCTTCAACTTCAGCATCATCAGTTTCATCTTCAATCTCTTCGGATTCAACTTCATCTTCGGGAATTTCTTCACTTTCAGCTTTTAGTTTAGCTTCAGCCTCTTCCTGTTCCAATTCTTCCTTAAAGTTTTGAAGTTTAGGTTTTTCCAATACGAATTCCTCTTCGCTTTCTTCAACAGGCAATTCGCCATCGATAGCTAAACATAATTTATTTTTAATCTTATTGGTTAAACCTGAAGTATGAGCTTCAACCTCAATAGTACGGATAATTTCTCGAGTAAGCTGTTCCATGTCCTCATTTCCTTTAACCCAAACAAGACCATTCTGACCAACAACGATTTTACAATTGGTTTTGTTCTTGATCATGTTAATCATGGAACCTTTTTTACCAATCAGCCTAGGCACTTTTGTCGGGGAAATCTCTACAATGATTCCTCCCTTAAACTTACCTAAACCACGGCCTTTCAAACCAAGTTTGGCTTTTTTAACTTCATCGACATCGATTACTCTTAAGAAAAGCACATCTCCGACATCATATACTTTATTAAGTTCTTTTTTATCCCTACCGAACACTTCAAAAGCAGGTAAAATTCCGGAGTATGGAGAATTAATGTCTACATCCCACATTGAGAATCTAACATCATTAATCTTACCGATTACAACATCTCCTTTCTTAGGAACATATTTGCTTTTGAGAGGGATTACTCTAATTTTCTTATTTCTTAGAGAAACTAATCCGATTAAAGAAGAGCATATTTTGCCATCTTCTTTAAAAGTTCCTCTTCCTGGATAATAGTCATCGTCAGCTAATATTTGTCCAGGAATTACTAAATTTTTATCTTCCACATATATCATAAATATCCCACTCTATGAAAATGATTATTAAATAGTTTTTGTCTCAGCTTCACCACCGGAAATTTCAGCCATCTTAGCAGTGAACGAATTTTGAAGACCACCAGGCATTTCAACAATACCAATCCAAGATCCATCCTGTTGCCATTCCTCATTTATAATATCACCAAATCCATGAATAACAGAATAAGCACTACCTGCAGCAGAACCCGGTAAGCGAACAGCAACTTTAACTCTTTCAAATTTAATTGGAATAAGTGGTTTGATGGCTTTAAGGGCTGTCTGAACCTGCTGATTTACAGAAATGAATGGGTCAAATCTAACTTTTGCCTCATCACAAGCATTTTCAATTCTTTGAACCGGATGAGGAAGGCCGTTTTGAGGATTGATAGCCTCTTTAGCAATAGTATTTATGACCAGTTTCCTTTTATCAGCCTGCATTTGTCTTTTTTGGTCTGCAGTTAATTGAACAGTTCCTTTTTCAAGAATGATTTTAGAAACTTCAATAGGATCTGTAGTTTCAAAAATTTTATTCATAGCTTCATCAGAAGCTTTATCTCCTTTTTTGGAGTCTTTAAAGATTTCTACAACAGCTAAAAGATCTTCAATGGCAACATCCTGTCCATCAGGATTTCTAAATTCAGCTGCCAAATCAGGGTCAACCAATATCTCAAAATGTTCACCACTATATTCATATTTAGCTATTATTGCTTCATCCACATTTACCATTGAAATATCTCCCAACTAATAAATTAAAAAATATTTATTCTTCATCACTTTCTTCGGATTCTTCAGCATCTGCTTCCTGTTCATCTTCTTCATCTTCACAAAGAACATCTTCAATGTAAGAAGCAACATCATCTTTAGAAAGTTTTACGTATTTACCATCTTCTTTTTTAATGACAGCTATTTCAACATTATCTGAAGTAGTATCATGTTCTGTAGATTCATTGATCGCTTTAATAGCTAAAGCAATAGCGTCATCAATGGATAAATCATCTTTGTATTCTTCTTCAAAGATTTCCATTGCAGAAGATCTTCCAGAACCGATAGCAGTTGCTTTATATTCGATTAAAGCTCCACTAGGATCTGTTTCGAATAATTTGCATTTGTCATTATATACTCCACCAATAATTAAAGCAGAACCGAATGGCCTTACTCCACCGTTTTGGGTATATAACTGTAACATGTCACATAACTTTTTGGATAAAGTATCTACCCTAATTGGTTCGCTGTAAGTGATTTTATTTATTTGAGCTTCAACTCTTGCCCTTTCGACCAATGCCCTTGCATCAGCTACAAGACCGGAAGTTGCAGCACCAATATGTTCATCTATTTTGAATAATTTTTCAATAGATGAGGATTCTACTAAGGTAGAAGTAGTTCTTTTATCCACTGCTAAAACAATACCGTCAGGGCATTTAATACCTATAGAAGTGGTACCTCTTTTAACAGCTTCTCTTGCATATTCCACTTGGAAAAGTCTTCCATCTGGGCTAAATACTGTAATAGCCCTATCATATCCAGCATTTTGTAAAGGTTGCATAATATTACCTCACATTTAATAAATATTTATAAATATCAATTTTAAATTCAACAACTAAAAAATACAAAATTAAAACCAAATCTCCATGAAAAGGTACTTTTAATTTTAATCACGTAATATAATTAAAATATTTTTTTCTTTTTTCCATAAATCCAATTGTTATTTATATATTTAATATATTAATAAAGTTTTCTATTTTAAAATAACAAAAAGTAATTAAATGAATTTATAGCATCCTTTTATGGTGCCTGAAATACCGATGCATGAAATTGAAATCTGCTTTCTATTGAAATTATTAACCAAAGCCAAACTGGATCTGACTTCATCTTCAAAATCTCTCTGACATCTCAAAATTGCCTTATATCCATTATAATATAAAATATCAGAATTTTCAATAAGCTCAATAGTCCACAAATTGAATTGGGCAGTGTTATTCTCTCCCTGAAAACGAACACAAGCTTCCCATGCAATTGAAGTAAAATCGTTTTTAGTCAATTCATCTTCTGATTTGATATCAAAAACAAGATAGTGATTATGTTTTCTTTGGGATTTTGGAAGAACCTTAAGCTTCATTGGTCAACCACCTTAACGCCTGATAAAATCAAGTTTTTTCGTTCATCATTAAATTTTAAAATGTTTTCGGCTGTTTTAAATGAATCATTCACTTCCAAATCACTTAATCCGGTTTGTGCAAATACTGCCTTAAAATCCTGAACCGTCCTCATATCGAAAATGGAATCTGCTCCTGATGATAAAATTAAAGGAAATCCATATTTTCTATGTAATATATACAGGTCCCTGAAATTAGAAAGGATTTTAGAACGGTGTGAGAGATAAGACTTAAGAATATCCGTGAAAAACAGTTCAATAGCTACATTGTTTTCTTTGGCCTCACGGGCAAGGATATGATTCAAACCGGCATCGTATCTTTTCAGATAAGGTCTTGACAAAACATCAATCTGAACATTTTCCAGGGAAGTGCGGTTAATCTTTAGGTTTCCTCCTAAAACAGAAATGCAAGATGCTTTGTTTCTATATCTGTTTGTAATCTTTCTTACTTCAGAGGGATTGTTTGATTTAATGTATAATGTATAATCAATATCAATCTGGTCTTTTAAATTATCCTTAAGTTCGTCCTTAAAAGTTAAGGCATTATCAAAATCATTTTGATCATATGAAAAATTAATATGTTTCCATCCGTAGTTATGAGCCTGAATAGCTAATTTTAAATTATTTTCATAACTATCGCCATTAATATTCAAATCAAACATATTAATCATTTTAACATTCTATATTTATTAATTTTACTAAAAAAAGAAAATGTGATTTGAAAATCACAAAAAGTTAAGTTATTGATATCTATAGAAATCAACTTGCCAGCTGACAGTTTCATAATAATCGATTGTAAATGTCTGAGGGGATGAAGACGAATAAGATAATGAATTTGATCTGGTCTCAACGGCACTTGTTGAACCCCAATCGACACCTGCAGACTCCCCGTTAGAACCTGTAACATACAAATGATTTGTTGCATAGTTCTTAATTGGATATGCAGACAATTTAATCATTATTTCACCTGCCGGGACGCTAATTGACTGACTGCCGCTTCCCGAACCGGAATAACTGCCTATTAATTCCCATTCCTTGGTTTCACTCTGTGTGGATGAAACCTGAGAAGTTGTCTGTTGAGAATCATCACTGGAAGAAACAGAAGAATCCTGGGAACTGCTGGCCTGCACCTGCGCATCGCTGCTTTGAGCATTGTTCAGTGCAAAATATCCTATAGCTACTGCCAAAATAAGAATTATAATAACCAATGCAGCAATAATTATTTTAGAATTTGAACTTTCATTTTTTGCTGGCGCAACTTCTAAACTTTGTCCGCATTTACTACAAAACTTAGCAGTTTCCTTATTTTCAAAACCACAGTTACTACATTTCATGAAAATCAATCATCAAAATATTTTTATATTTAATAATTATTATTTCATACAAATTATATATTTCTATAATTAAAATTAATCTGGTTGAATCCATTTAAACACGATATTAACATATGATTAAAACTATGTAAAAAATATATATTTATTGTGTTTAAAATAATTACTAAACAATGTTTAATATAAAATTATAAAAAATAAACAAATAAATATAAAATATAATAAACACTGAAATATATAAAAATAATTAGCATTTTAAACACAAATAATATTTTGTTTTATAACATTAAAAATAAGAACATAAATGTTAGTTATAGTACATATATGTACAAAATACAATAGTAAAATTCTAAAATCTTTTATATTAGAAACTATAAACTAACTACTATGAGTAAAGAAAATGACGAGCTTTTGAAATTGAAATCATATGTTCAAATCTCAAAATATAGAGAAAAAACTTTAAAGTCTATTGGCGATGACGTAAAAATACCTACCAACATTGCTAAAGACAGCGGCATTAGAACAAACCATATTTCAAAAGTCCTTAGCGAACTTAAGAACAAAGAGATTGTAGAATGCATAAATGAAGAAGCTCGTAAAGGAAGACTTTACAGATTAACAGACACGGGAAAAGAAGTTTTAGATACTATAAAAGATAGTGAAGAAGATTAATATTAATCTTCAAATTTAAACTTTGTATCTTCCAACTCTTTCCTTGCTTCTTCATTATTATAAAAATATTCAAAACACCGAGCCATCAATAAAATAAGAATACTGATTTTTACTGAATCCGGAACTTCAACATCATCCATTTCAATTTCTTCTATTTCATAACATATTTTTCTAAATACATTAGGATTATCTTCCTTAAACTGTAATTTAATCAGTTCTCTAAGTCTTTCATCAATATAATTATCCAAACATGCTATAATATCCTTAGCAAATGAAATACCTATTAGAATAAACTCCATATTTAAATCAATGTCATAACCATGATATTCAACAAGATTATTGAAAGATGAGAAGTTTCTATAAGCATGGGGAATATATCGGTTTTCTACAGTATGTGCAAAAAACTCATTTACTCCAACTAAAGTTGGGGAAGACAAAAAGAAATCTATGAAAACCTTCAAATCAACGGATTTATTAACATTTAAAATTTTACACAGCAAGTTCAGGGACAATTCAAACAGCAAATAATGAGCCAGTTCATGAATGACAACACCAATCTGTAAGGAATCATCCAAACGGTCATCATAAAATATTTTTGTATTTTTAAAGTTTCCATGATCACTGCCGCTGGATTTTGGAATAACCGGCCTGAACATTTCAGCAATTTTAAATATCCTGTCTTTCGGCGTTTTTCCTGAAATTGTTGCATAATCCAACCTTTTAAAGATACTGTCTAAAATATTGTGATATTCATAATCTGAAATATTGGCGTTCTGAATTAATGAAAGATTATACTCACTGAACAGAACGTCTAAGCCCTCAATGCTTAGAGAAGAAATCTGCTTACCACATATATCACAATAATTATTGGAATCAGGATTTTTATGGCCGCAGAACGGACAGATATTTTCTTCAACAATATAACATCCGCAATTAGTACAGTAATTATTTTCATTTGAATTGAATGTACCGCAAACATCACACTGTTTCATTTAAACACCATTCCAGATATTTTTTATAGAGTCAACAGTTTTAGAAATTCTTTTTTCACGATTAACCGCTTTTTTAATATTTTTACCACAATTCGGACAGAATTCAGTATTGAAATCAACAATTTTTCCACAACTGCAGACAATTTTGGTCTTTAACCTGCGCTGATGATTTAAAGGTTTATTGCAAGAAGAACAGAATTCCTTGCCTATTGGATTTCTGGTTCCGCAAACACAAATAATTTCAGTCACTTCCTCTGTCAAGTCATTTCCGCAGTTAAGGCAGAAATCCGAGGTTATATTATTTAAAACAGAACAGACACATAATATTTTCATGCCGTTAATTTTTTCATATCTATCCAAAGGAAGGCCGCAGTTCTCACAAAATAAGCTACTCTGATCATTTTCCTTACCACAGCTGCAAAAGATAGGATTCTCATATTCAAAATTAAAATTAATAAATGATTCATCAATTTTATCTTCATGCAATTTACGGCCGCATTCCTGACAATATTCACTATCATAAGAGTTTAAAGCACCGCATTCACAGGTAATATCCATATTAATGAAGTCATTGATATCGAATTTAGGCCTTTCATACTTTTTTATGAAACGGGACAAACCTTTCTCAATACGCTTTACCTCACAATGATAACAGAATTCATTGTCAATATCATTAATATAGCCGCATTTGCATACGTCATATTTATAATCGACATTTTTCTCAATATATGGTGAAAAGTCTATTTTCAAGTCAAAAAAACCGATATTATATATTGGTGGAGTAAACATGTAATTATCATCACTATTTTTAAAAGCGGTTTTTCTGCCGCAGGAGGAACAGAAACCCTCATTAGGATTCAGTCTTTTTCCACAATTGGGACAATAATTCCAGAACTCCATAGAAATCAGATTTAAATTTTAGATAGCGATTTGATTTCATTGACTATTTCAGAGAGAATCTCTTCACCTAAACCTTCAATATATTTGACTGAACCTGCACATTCGTGGCCTCCACCATCTACACCTGCTGAAGGTACTTTAACTGCAAGATTTGAAACAATATCATTTACATTAAAGCCAAATTCCGCATTAACAGCATCAGTAGCCCTGAATACACCAAAGTCAGGCCCATGACCTAAAGTTACTATAGGCTTATCTTCTCCGATTTCATGAAGCATCTTATCATGAACAAAACCGCAGGTTTTTCCGGGAGCAGGGAAAGTGAACTTATGGGCATATTTCTCAACATCAATAATATTGAAGTAGATTCCATTGTCAAATTGAGTCTTTTTGATATTTGGAAGCACTGCCTTGAGCTGAGTGTCAATCCTTTTTTCATATTCCTTATATAAAGCATCAATTAATTTATAATGCTTATCAAAATTATCTACACCAAGAATCGTGTCCATAATCCCTCTACCATTCATGAATCTTAGGAAGTATGATTCAAAATCAATACATTCAGCCACTTTTGCCAAATGTTCCTTGGTGAAATCCTTTTCATATGCAAGCTGCAGGTATTGGTAAACCTCGCCGCATTCAGCACGATCGCCCAACGCTGCAATGGCCGGCAAATGCTGAATCAGCTGTTTAACATCAGGATTGATGATATGGGCAACCTCTGTCGCCAATGCACCTGCCGTTAACTGGGAATCTCCTCCGACCAAATAAGGATTTACATGAGTATCAACATATTCATCAACGGCAACGGTTGCATTAACTATTTCGCCGTCTTCCTCATCTACAGTAAGCAAATCTCCTGGAGAGTGGTGGTCTATAACAACAACTTCAATATCATAGATTTTAGCCTGCATTAATGCCACTATATCCTCTTCAGTTGAACCGTTATCCAAAAGAACAATCAACGGCAATTTCTGACCATGTCTTTCCTGATCTTCCAAAGCAAAGGACAAATCCTTTACAACATCTTCAAGCTCATAAAAAGGAGCTTTGGAAGGTGAACGTTTGAAATAGTAATATTGCGCATCATTGCTAGGATTTATTTCTTCTATTAATGGAACAACAGCCTTTTCCATTGCAACTCCAGCACAGATTCCATCGGCATCATTGTGATGTCTGAGCAGAATTGTCCTGCCATCAAGAATTGCTCTTCTGATTCTGCGGGCAGCTTCCCTCATCTTAGGTTTAAGTTTGTTTAAAATATCACTTTTGACCAAGAAATCAACATCTTCAGGTTCGGCTTTCTCATTTAATGCATCGTCTATTAATTTATGCAACTGCTCTTTTTTAGAACCGTCAAGTTTTGTCATTGAAGATGACTCGATTTGTGTTTTTCCGCCATGCTGATTCACATCACCAATAATCTCAACAGCATCCCCTTCAACGATTTCAGGATATGCTCTTACACCAGCCTCATCAAAAGCTGCAACCTCGGCAACACCGCTTTCATCAGTGACAGTGAAAATAGTAGGACCTGAAGTCTGCTGAACCTGCAAAACTTCCCCGTCAATGCGAACCATCCGACCCATCTTTTCATCCAAATCATTGATAACAGTACGAGGAATGGATTTTTTCAATCTGATAATTCTGTGATTTCTTACATAAGCGGGAGCAAAATCAATCTTGCCTTCTCTTGATTTGATGGAAGTTATAAATACGAATACCTCATCACCAACAGAATATCCGGACACTTCACCTCTCATCAATCCCCAGACATTATTGTTTAAGGTAACGAAAGCGCCGTATTTTTCAATTCTTGTAATCTTACCTTTGTATAGCTTATCACGGTCCATATCCCTCATTTCACATAATGGATCCAAGACATAAACATCTTTAACTTCATTTTCACGAGCGATACGTTTTTCCTCAGCTTCTTTTCTTTCCTTACGTTTAACTCCACATTCAGCACAAATATCATATTTTTCATCTAAAGGCTTACCGCAATCACGGCAAACATTTATTTGGCCTGTTCCTCCACAATAAGCGCAGTCTTCGTAAACTTCAACCTGACCTTTTCCATTGCATACTTCACATGGAATATCCTGTTCTGCACCCAAATCAAATTTAGCTCTAGCATTATTATTTACTCCTTTAAAATGATTTCCCACATCGAAGGAATCCTCTTCATATCCTGTTCCTCCGCAGCTAGAACATTCCTTATAATCTACAACAATAGATCCAGAACCATTACATTTTGGACAATTCTTTTTCAATTTAAAAACCTCATTTAAATAAATTTGGATTATCTTTAACCAAATCATTTCTGACTTTCTGGAATTCCAAAGCGTCATTCATCAATTCATTAGCTTCATATGAATAACTGTTACCTGTACTATTTTCATAATTCCTATAATAGTCAATAGATTCCAGCAGGTAATCAGTAGCGTTCATTTTAAGTTTAAGCTCCTCCAGTAAAGTATTGACATAACTCTTATAAACTTCATCATCCCCTGATGTGAAGTTATCCTTTATACTCGACAGTTGAGAAAAGCTTTTATTAAAATTATTTGATGCTGAAATAGCTTTATTCCTTGATTCATCATAATTTTTATCGTTCAATAAATCAACAGCTTCATTATAATCTGAATCACCTGCAGTAATACTTTCACTTATGTCAGGCATAATTTTATTGATAGAGCTTTCAGAATTATATAAATAAATTACGGAAGCTGAAAAAATAATTAAAATAACTATAAAAATTATTACTTTAGTATAATTTGACACAATTAATTATCTATTAAAAGATATTATTAAAACTTGTTATGAAAAAAAGAAAAAGAAAAATTTTAAGAAAAAAATCTTAAAATCTATTCGCTGGACCAGAGTCCGTGCAAGTTACAGAATGCAAATGCAACTATATCATCAGTAGAGTTAACAGTGAAAGTTGCTTCTGCGACATCTCCTGGTTTGAAGCATTTTGCATATTGTTCAGCGCCTGCTTCAACAACCAAGAACTGAATGTAGTGATCATCATCCATTGGGTGAGCTGCTTCACCGACTTTTACGGTTACTTTGTCACCGTCGATTTCAACAACAGGTTTGTGTTTAGGTGATTTGTCACCTTCAGTCTGTACAGGTATTTTAAGCATGTGAGTATCACATGTGTCACCGTCGTCTTCCACTAAAACTTGGATAATACTTCCACAATCATCGCATTTTAATATTTTTGCCATAATAAACATCTCCTTATTTATTATAGTAATGTATAATTTTAGAAGTATTTAACATTAATGGGTTTCGTAATAGTTTTCAATAGCTGCCTGAAGACCATCAGCCGCAAGGTTTGAACAGTGCATTTTGACTGGTGGAAGTCCATCCAACTCTTCAGCCACATCATTACGGGAAATCTGTAAAGCTTCGTCCAATGTTTTTCCAACGGCAATTTCAGTAATCATACTGCTGGTAGCAATAGCTGCCCCGCATCCGAATGTCTGAAAAGAGATGTCTGCAATTTTATCATCTTCAACTTTAATGTAAATTGTCATTAAATCACCGCAGGTCGGGTTTCCGACTTGGCCGACACCGTCAGCATCTTCCATTGGCCTACAGTTTCTTGGGTTTGCAAAATGATCCATTACTTTTTCACTATAATCCATATTAATCACTCCTATTTTCTTCCTACTACAGCATCATAATCTAAGTCATTATTCCATAAAGGTGACATACTTCTTAATCTTTCAACGGACTGGGCAATAGCCTCAACAAATTCATCAACATCAAAAACATCACTTTCAGGAGCAAGTGAAATTCTTAAAGAACCGTGAACATCAACAGGGTCAAGTCCCAATGCAGTTAATACAGGAGATGCTTCAAGAGTTTTTGATGAACAGGCAGAACCTGTGGAAGTCTGATATCCTTTAGAGTCTAAAAGAAGGATTAATGATTCACCTTCAATAGCTTTAAATCTGAAATTGATTACATTAGGTAATCTTTGGTCTCTGTCACCGTTCAAATAGGATTCAGGAATTGTGTCTAAAACTTTTTCAATGATTTCATCCCTGATTTTGGATAATTTCTCTGCATGTTCGTCCAGTTGACTGCATGCAAGTTCAGCTGCTTTTCCAAATCCGACAATACCTGCAACATTTTCAGTACCTGATCTGATTCCTCTTTCCTGGCCTCCACCATGAATGAGAGGAACTAATCTGACACCTTTTTTGATATATATTGCACCAACACCTTTTGGACCATTGATTTTATGAGAGGATACGGATAATAAATCGATATTCTGTTTTTCAACATCAACTTCCACTTTTCCAAAAGTCTGAACAGCGTCGGTGTGGAATAAAATTTTATTCTCACGGGCAATTTTACCGATTTCTTCAATAGGCTGCAAAGTACCTATTTCATTGTTTCCATGCATAATGGTAATCAATATTGTTTCAGGAGTAATTGCTTCTTTCAAGTCCTCTATTTTAATGATACCATTATCATACACCGGCAAATAAGTTACTTTGAAATCTAAAGATTCCAAGAAGTGCAATGTCTCTTTAACAGCAGGGTGTTCTATTTCTGAAGAAATAATATGTTTACCTTTTTTCTGCAATTTGAAAGCTACTCCTTTAATAGCCAAATTATCAGATTCTGATCCGCCGCTGGTAAAGATTATTTCATCCTTATTTGCATTGATGGAATCAGCTATCCTTTGTCTGGCTTCTTCCAATGCTTTTTTGGATTCACGACCGACTGAGTATAAAGTGGAAGGATTACCGAATTCATCTTTTAAATATGGTAACATCTCTTCCAAAACTTCTGAACTGATTTTAGTTGTTGCTGAATTATCCAAATACATCCATATCTCCCCCATTTATATATTATTTTTAAATTTTGTCTAAAGCCTGAGTTAAATCATCAATCAAATCATCAGCATCTTCCAAACCAATGGACAATCTGATGAAATCAGGTGTAACTCCGGTAGCTGCTTGCTCTTCAGGAGTCAATTGCTGATGAGTTGTACTTGCAGGGTGAATCGCTAAACTTTTAGCATCTCCAATATTTGCAAGAATTGAGAATAAATTCAAGTTTTCAATAACTTTTCTTCCTGCTTCCTCTCCGCCTTCTACACCGAATCCTAAAATACCTGCAAAGTGATCTTTCAAGTATTTTTTGTTGGTTTCGTAAGTAGGGTGTGATTCCAAACCAGGATAGTTTACCCATTTAACTTTCGGATGGGATTCCAGGAATTTTGCTACTTTCAATGCATTTTCGGAATGTCTTTTTACACGTACATCCAAGCTTTCAAGACCTTGCAAGAAAATGAAACTGTGTACAGGTGCTTGAGTAGCTCCTAAATCTCTTAATAATCTTGCTCTTGCTCTTACAGTGAAAGCTAAGTTTCCGAGTTCAGGCACGTCACCGAATGCATCCCAGAATACTAATCCGTGATAACTTGGATCAGGTTCTGAGAAATTAGGGAACTTTCCGTTACCCCAGTTGAATTTACCTGAATCTACAATGTATCCTCCAACTGCTGTTCCGTGTCCGCCAACGTATTTTGTTGCAGATGCAGCAATGACATCAGCACCATGAGCTAAAGGCTGTATTAAACCTACACCGACAGTATTGTCCACAATCAATGGAATGTCATGGATATGTGCAATTTCTGCCAATGCTTCAAAGTCAGGAACATCCAATTTTGGGTTACCGATTGATTCGCAGTATATTGCTTTTGTTTTTTCATCAATTGCATCTTCAAATGCCTGTAAATCCTGTGAATCTACAAATTTCACTTCTCTTGCTAAATCTTTGAATGTGTAATCGAACAATTGATATGTTCCACCGTAAAGATTGTCTGCTGACACTATGTTATCTCCAGGCTGGGTAATATTTAAGATTGCGTATGAGATAGCAGCAAGACCACTTGATGTTGATAAACCGGAATGTCCGCCTTCGATAGCGGCAATCCTAGCTTCAAACACATCACTGGTTGGGTTTGTAAGTCTGGAGTAAATTTGACCAAACTCTTGAAGGGCGAATCTTCTTGCAGCTTCGTCTGAATCTTTAAATACGTATGAAGTCGTCTGATAAATAGGTACAGCTTGAGCTCCAGTTGCCGGATCTGGTTCTTGACCAGCACGAACACCTAAAGTCGCTAATTTATAATTCTTTTCGTTACTCATTAAATTTCACCTTAATTATAATTTTTTAAAAATATGTCATATGTTATATGACATAATATAACAATAGTTATTTTTAATATATAAATGTTTTGATTAACCTAAAAATTAGGTTGAAAAATTAATAAACAATGTTATATTACAATATAACATAAGTTATTTAATGTATATAAACATTGTTATATTTTTTAGAAAAACAGTATCGAAAAGTAAAAAATCAAAAGAAAAAAAGAAATAGAGATTTGAAATCTCCGATTCAGTCATTTATTTCATAACCTAAACTGATTAGGTCATCACGTATTTTATCAGACAAATCATACTGTTTGGCTGCCCTTAACTGGGATCTGACATCAGTGATTAAATCCAGCAGTTCATCGGAACCGGCTGAAACCTCTTCCAGATTAAAGTCAATACCCAAAATAAATGATACGTCATCCAAAAATGATTTGATAGCTATTTTATCCTCTTGGGATAAATCAATATTCTTACAGTCATTAATCAATACAAATATTGAAGCAATAGCCTTTGGAGTGTTGAAGTCATCATCCATACTTCCAAAGAATTCATCCTTGGCAGCTTTTAAGGATTCCAAATCAGAGTGAGCATCACCAGATTCAACATCCAAAGAGGAATAGAATTTCTTAATCTTTTCCAAACTTTTTTCAGACTGGTGAAGTGAATCCTTAGAAAAGTCAATAGGACTTCTGTAATGGGTGGACAATACGAAGAATCTGAATGTGTCGGCATCCCAATCCTCCAACAATTCACGTATTGTGATGAAGTTATGGAGTGATTTTGACATCTTTTCTCCATTAACGTTTAAAAATCCTGTGTGCAGCCAGTATCTCACCATTGGAGATTTTCCGCTTACCGCTTCCATCTGAGTAATTTCAGCTTCGTGATGAGGAAATATTAAATCCAAACCTCCGCCGTGGACATCATACTGTTCGCCGAAGTAGTATTCTGTTATTGCAGTATCTTCAATATGCCAGCCAGGTCTTCCGTCACCCCATGGGGAAGGGAATACCGGCTCGTCAACGCCGTCACGTTTTTTCCACAATGCAAAATCCTGTTCATTTCTTTTAGTGGTTTGAACCAACTCCCTGTGGGATTCAAGCTCGTCGACTTTACGGTTTGACAGTTTTCCAAATTCCTCGAATTTTTCTATTTCAAAGTAAACTCCATCTTCACTTTCATAAGCAAAACCTTTGTCTATTAATCTTTGAATTTGGTCAATTATTTCACCAAGATGATCAGTTGCTCTTGCGAATAAATTAACGCCGGTTACATTTAATTTAGTCATGTCTTCAATGTATCTTTTTTCGAATTTCCTGGCTATATCATGAGCAGGAATTCCTGACTCTTTTGACCTGTTAATGATTTTATCATCAATGTCTGTGATATTTTGAATATAAAAAACAGCATAGCCTGAATATTCGAGATATCTTTTAATTGTATCAAAAGAAATATAGGTTCTTCCATGACCAATGTGAGCATCATCATAAACAGTAGGTCCGCAAACAAATAAGTTTACACGGCCTTTATTAATGGTTTCAAAATTTTCTTTACTACGAGTTAATGTAGAATAAATATCCATAAAAAATTCCTCAAAAATAAGTTATATAAATAGAGGCAAGTAAGGGATTTGAACCCCTGTTTCATGGTCTGCAGCCACGCACCTAAGCCACTCGGTTAACTTGCCATATAAAATTAAAGTATAATAAAATATTAGATAATAATAGTATATAAACATTACTAAAAATCTTAATATTTTATTCTTTTATCTCTGATCCCATACAGGATTGACAGTCATCACTTAGATTATCTTTATTAATACCTAATTGATTTATTACATCTGCAGGTTCAACATTCTTACAGATTGAACATGTTCTTGGAATTAAATCAGCTTTAGTAGATTCGCCTGTGGACAACTCTAATGCGAAATCTTTAATCATCTGTCTGACATAGTCATCCAATTTAATTCCGCTGCCTCTCTTATCGGTTATGTATTGGGATACTGCAGGCTGAGTAATATCCATAAGTTCAGAAACATCTTTCTGTTTCATCCCTAAATTTAACAATTCTTTAGCTAATTCTGATCTGATAGCAGGTATTACATACCACACTACAATTTCACAAGGCGGTTTCATAAAAATTATCTCCTATTTTTTTAGTTTGATTTTATCCAAATCCTCAGTATTTGTATCTTCTGTAAGACAAATTTCATTTTTCTCAAATAAAATTTTAATATGCTCATCATTCTCTTTAAGATGTTTTGTTAAAGTGTTAATAGCATCAGCAACAGGGTCAGGCAACTTATTGTGATCCAAATCAACCAAAGAGGTTCTTTTTGATTTGACAATTCTTCCGGGAACACCAACACAAGTTGATTCCGGAGGAACATCCTTCAGCACAACAGCGCCGGTACCGATTTTTGAAAATTCACCGACAGTAATGTTTCCCATCACTTTAGCTCCAGCACCTATAATCACTCCTCTTTCAATTGTAGGATGTCTTTTGGTTTTTTGGGTTGAAGTCCCACCAAGGATTACTCCCTGATAAATCAATACGTCATCACCGACTTCAGCAGTTTCTCCGACAACAACACCCATCCCATGGTCAATGAAAACACGTTTACCGAAAGTTGCACCAGGATGAATTTCAATACCAGTGAGAAATCTAGCTAAATTAGAATTCATCCTTGCAAGAAGCTTAAAAGAATGAGTCCAAAGATAATGGCTAACTCTATGCATTATAAGTGCATAAAATCCAGGATAGCATAAGAATATCTCAAGAGTGCTCCTTGCTGCAGGATCTTTATCCTTTATTGCTTGAATTTCACTTTTCAACCTGTCAAACATCAATAAAACCCAAAAAATTTAAATAAATAAAGATTATTAATGGCATACAAATATTATACCATATGTTATAATTCATTTAATATAAATATTTATACACCATGTTATATTTAAATGTTTTTTAGTATGAAGTTTATTCAAACAACCAATCTACAGAGAGATATCTTTCACCGTTATCCGGTAAAATAGCGATGATTCTTTTACCTTTATTTTCAGGCCTTTTAGCCAATTCCAATGCAGCAAATGTTGCCGCACCTGAAGAGATTCCTGAAAAGATACCTTCTTTTTTAGCCAATGCGAGTAAAGTATTACCTGCATCTTCATTAGCTACAGGGAAGATTTCATCAATTACACTTTCATCATAAATTGACGGTACGAAACCTGCACCAATTCCTTGGATTTTATGCGGTCCTTTTTCACCTTTACCTAAAGTTTGAGAGTCTTTAGGTTCAACAGCCACAATATGTACATCAGGAACTTCTTTTTTGAGGACTTTACCGATACCAGTGATTGTTCCGCCGGTTCCGACACCAGCAACAACAACGTCAACATTTCCTTCAGTGTCTCTTAAGATTTCCTGAGCGGTTGTCTTTTCGTGAATTTCAACATTAGCTTGATTATCAAATTGACCTAAAATAATAGCATCCGGATTTTGTTCAGCTATTTCATTAGCTTTAGCAATAGCTCCACCCATCCCTTCACTACCAGGTGTCAAGACTATTTCTGCTCCGAAAACTGCTAATAATTTTCTTCTTTCAACAGACATGGTTTCAGGCATGGTTAAGATTAACTTATAACCTTTGGCTGCTGCTGCAAAACCAAGTCCGATACCAGTGTTTCCGCTGGTAGGTTCAACAATGACGGAACCTTCTTTAAGCAATCCTTTTTCCTCTGCATCTTCAATCATTGCAACTGCAATACGATCTTTTACACTTCCAGTTGGATTGAATGATTCAATTTTTACATCTACTTCTGCGTCCAAGTCTTTTGTCAAGTTATTTAATTTAACGATTGGAGTGTTTCCAATAGCATCAGCAACGCTATCAAGAACTCCTCTTTTTAATTCAGGTACATTTACCATAGTTTTTATCTCCTAGTTTTTATTTTTTAAAAAGGCATATATAAAAGGGTAATTATAACAATAGTTATTTTTTTATAACCAATGTTATATAACATTGTTTTAATATATAAATATTTCTAAAAATCAGCTCCCATCATAGTCACACAAGTAACTGACAGGACACATTTCACATTGAGGAGATGTGGGCTTACAAATATTTTGGCCAAATTGTACCATCAAATCATTCAGTTTAATCCATAATTCCTTTGGAGCAATCTTGGATAATTCAATTTCCGTTTCATCAGGATTTTTGGTGTTTACCAGCCCCATTCTGTTGGAGATTCTATGAACATGAGTATCGACAGGAATTGCCGGAAGCTCAAAAGCAAATACCAGTACGCAGTTAGCGGTCTTGCGCCCAACACCCGGAAGCTTGACAAGCTCCTCCAAAGTGTCCGGGACTTCTCCATCATACTCATCAATCAAAATTTGAGAAACTTCCTGAATACGTCCCGCCTTGACGCGGTAAAATCCAGCCGGCTTAATCAGTTCCTGAACATCTTCAGTTGGCGCTTCAACAACTTCATAAATGTCTTTGTATTTGGCGAAAAGATTATTGGTTGCCTGGTCAGTATTTTCATCACGAGTTCTTTGAGACAAAATGGTTCTGATCAATACCTTATACGGATCATGGTCAAGAAAAACCCTAATTTCAAAAACATCATTCAGCTCTTCAACAATTTTGATAATCCTATCTGTTTTGCTCATCATACCAACTCCAATTCAAAACCGATTTCCGCCATTGCCTCAATAAAATTAGGGAATGACACATCAAATACTTCCCCATTGATTATTTCAATGTCATGCTTTAATCCAACCAATGAAAATGCCATGGCTAACCTGTGATCGCCGCAGGAATCAACAGTTCCTCCGTTAACGCCACCAGTGATGCTCATGCCATCTTCAAACTCTTCCAAAGTACAGTTCAGTTTTCTGAGCTGCTTGCATGTCGTGTCAATTCTGTCAGTCTCTTTTACACGGGCATGCTTTACTCCTGTAATGTTTGTAGTTCCCTCAGCCATTGCCGCTAAAACAGCTACGGTAATCAGCAAATCCGGAGCATTTGACAAATCAACATCAATTCCCTTAAGGTTGCCGTCAGATGATATTTCAACATAATCGTCATGTACTGTTATGTCTGCACCCATCCTTTCCAGTATTTCCAATATTATCTTATCCCCCTGTTTGGAATTTTTAAACAGGTTTAAAACTTTAGCATGACCTCCATTTATTGCAATTGCAGCAAGCAGATATGAAGCAGATGAATAGTCACCTTCTACCGTATAATCACAGGCATCATAACATTGCTTTTTCACCTTAAACTCATCAATTCGGCAATTCTGATATTCCTTAGCGCAATCCTCATGCTTAATGTAAAAACCTTTTAGAACTTTTACGCCGAATTTTTTCATTATGTCCAGTGTCATGTCAACATAAGGACGTGATTTGAAATCGGGCAATACAAATAGAGTAACTCCTTTTTCAGATAGAGGAGAAGAAATCAGAATTGATGAAATGTACTGTGAGCTGACACTCCCGGAGATATTTGTCTCACCGCCAGCATAACCGGGTTTTATTAATATAGGTGCTTTTCCGTTATCGTTAACGGATTTGGCATCAACTCCAAGATATTTTATGGAATCCATAATCAGATCCATAGGACGGGTCTTTAAGGAGTCATCACCTGTTAGGATAACTTCATTATCGGATAAGGCTGACACGCTGGTCATCAGACGCAATGTAGTGCCTGAATTAGCCAAATCTATCGGATTTTTGCTGGAGTTATGAAGCTTTCCGCCGGTACCGACAACTTCCAGAAAATCATCATTTTGAGTAATTTTAGCCCCTAACGCTTTGCAGACATTAATGGATGCCAAAGTGTCTTCAGAAAAAAGCATATCATATAATTTAGATGTTCCATTAGCCAGTGAAGCTAAAATAACTGCCCTGTGAGAATAACTCTTTGAAGGAGGCGCTTTTACAACACCACCAATATCAGAAATATTTTTTACCTTAAGTTTCATTTTTATCTAAAAATAGTTATGGATTAAATAAATAATATAATTTACCCAAAATTAAAAAAAAGTGTATGAAAAAATCATACAATAGAAAATTTAAAAGGATGATATCCATTTGCAAAAAATGGAATTTCAACAGTTGAAACACATCCATCACAAATAATACTAAACAAATTATTCTCAAAATCGAAATCAAATTCGACAATTGATGTTTTCAATGAAACTGAATGACGATTGAAATCAATGAAAGAATTGAAAAATGAATTTTCAATATTAGCACAATTATCCTCAACATCAAAATTAACCAAATATGGCATTTCACAAGCATCGGCAAAATCCTTGCCTTGATTTAAGGAAAATGAATTGATATGAATAACATTTTCAAAATTATTGAAACTTAAAGTATCCTTCACGAACAGATTTAAATCATCCACTGAAAAATTGAAAGATAACGCCTTCAAATCAATTAACTCCGCAAATAAGCTTGTTTTCCCGTAACATAGGATAAATTGATAATTTCCATCACAATCCAGTTGAATATTATAATCAATCATATTGAGCTTAAAATCATCATTCAGACCCGACGACAGCATATTAAATTTTGACTTATTCATCGAAATATCCATAAGAAACTTGAAGAAATCACTAATCTGGTCTGGAATGAACTTATCCAGTAAAAAGAAATTATAGACTTCTTTTAAGATACTAACTTCAATTATTTCAAAATGCACATAATTGCCAACAATTTTAAGGTAGGTGTCTATTAGGATAAATGATTGTTCGGCGAAAATGCTGCCGGTGAAATAGTCATGAATTATTTCATTCTGTCTGTTTGAAATAGAGCATATATCTTCACCATAATTGGCCTTATTTGAAATGAAATAAGAGTTTTTTACTATCAGTGAAGAGAAATACCCACCGAATATGGCACCACCATAATCTGCAGAATTGTATGCAAAATATGATGAATCAACTTCAAGCAAACCACTATTTTTATAAACGGCACCCCCAGCATATGTTGCTGAGTTATTTATTGCAACAACATTCGTCAAATATGACATGGAGCCATTATCATAAATAGCACCACCATATGATGCTTTTGAATTATTGAATAGCGAATAAGAAACGTTTAATTTAGAACAATCTGAATAAACTGAACCACCAAATCCAATAGCTGTGTTATTAATGAATTTTGAATTATGGATAATCGCCTTGGATACACTTGCGACATAAACTGCACCACCAGCATAAGTTGCATGATTATTAATGAAAGTGGAATTATCTATATCCGTAAGTGAAGCATGATTTCCAACATTAACTGCACCACCATAATCTCCGAAATTATTCTTAAGAATAGAATTAAATACAAAGAGCTTGGCATTATTCTTTATTGACAGATTGTTTAATGTCAAAGAGGATATGGATAAAAATCCCTCGGACACTAAAGAATTGCCAAAACCATTAATAACTGTCCCATTAGGTGACTGACCAATAAGAGTAATGTTTTGAATAGTTCTTGATTGATCCAAATAATACTCACCGTCGGCAAAATAAACTACAGACCCATCAACAAGTTTATCTGAAGATAAAAACTTATATGGTGAATTCTGAGTTCCATTACCATCATTCAATGATGAAGAATCAAAATAAATGTTATTTGACATTATCTGATTATCAGCATCAACAGATTGTGAATCCAATGAAGTGACATTATCATTAGCAAAGCTAATTGGAATACAGAATAATATTAAAATTATTAATAGAAACATTATGTATTTTTTCAATGAAAGACCTCCATGAATTCTACATTATATACTATAACCATTATCATATAAATATTACAATTAATTTAAGTAGAAAAAATTGGATAAGTTATAATATGAAAGAAATTGAAAAATTAAGAGCCGGGCTTGAATACTGTTTTGATGATGAGGAAGTGGCTGAATTAAAGCTTAATGCAGTTAAAAACTGTCAGATTTATAACAGTATTGATGAAACAGACAGACAGGCAAAATACGATTTTTTAAAGGAAATGCTTGGAAGCATCGGTGAAAATTCCGGAATTGAAAGAGGATTCAACTGCGACAATGGGAAAAACATCTTTATCGGGAACAACTTCGTTGCAAACTACAATGTGACTATCTTAGATGTCAAGGAAGTTTACATTGGAAATGATGTGATGATCGGACCAGGCACGACAATAACAACAGTAGGCCATCCAATCAATCCGAACGGAAGAAGAAAAAGGCTTGCACAGGCAAGTGAAATTAAGATTGGAAATGATGTCTGGATTGGTGCCAATGTTTCAGTACTGCCAGGAGTGACCATCGGAAATAATGTTATAATAGGGGCTGGAGCAGTCGTTAATCAGGACATACCGGACAATTCAATGGCTGTTGGCGTGCCTGCAAGGGTAATTAAAGAGATTGAGAAACCCATATAAATACTTTTTGTTATGAGTGAGGACAATTTTTATCAGTGAGCACAATATTCATCAGTGAGCTCAACAAGCTTTATATATGTAAATATTCATAAAAACAAACGGACATCTTAATTGATGTCCAATCATATACCAAAATTCAACAATTAGGTCTAATGGATAAACCATTAGATAAATAGGGTGAGATTATATTAATTAAAATAGGCTCATGTGAATCATTAACAACAAATTAAAGTGAAAGTTTTTTAAAAATGCTTTTCACTAACACATCACCACATACATTTAAAATGTATGTTTAATCTCACCCTATAACTTGTTTTATCATGATAATTATTTAAACTTTATTTTTAAATTAACAGCAACAATATAAGTAGTTTAGAAAAAAAATAACAACATAAGAACATTGTTTGAATTTGGAAAAAAACTTCTCATAATAAATACAATAGCAATCAAAATATAAGTGCAATGAGAAATACCGCAAATCCATTATATTATTATCGCATGCTTAATTCCATTAGGAATTCAAAAAAAGAAAATAAGAAGTAATCTATCTGATTACTCCTTTTTTAAAAACAATTTAAGAAGTTACATATATATTGTTAGCTATGCTTGATCCATTAAAACTTGAAGTAATTATATATTGCCCAGGACCTAAATTAATATTCAACCTAGCAATACCATTAATATCCGTTGTTCTATCATAAAACACCCCATTAATATTAAACGTCACCTTTTGATTTGAATAAGGATTACCCACATTATCAAGTAAACAAACAGAAAATGGTGTAGTTTCACCATACCTTTTTGTTAAATCATCGGCATATAAAATAGGTAAAACAGTAATAGTATTTGAAACCATACAACCCAAATATTCAGCAGTTATTATATAATTACCTGGAGACAAATTAATATTCAATTTAACATGTCCTGAACTATTAGTTTGACGAGTATAAATTACCCCATTAATATTAAAATTGACATTTTCACCCGCACCAACAGGATTACCTAAATCATCCAAAATTTTTATAACATACTGCGAATCATTCCTATAATATTTAACCAAATTATAATTTTCAATTATTCTAGAAAGAACAATAATATTATTTGAAACCACTTCACCATTAATAGGATTAATTGAAGTAATTATATACTCACCAGGATTCAAATTAATATTCAAAACTGCGGTACCTACATTATTAGTTGTTCTATTATAAAATACGCCATTTATATTAAAAGTAACTGAAGTATACTGCAAAGGATTACCTTGATGGTCCAAAAATGTAGCTTCAAATTGACTAGCATTACCAAAAATCTTCACCAAATCCTGAGAAATAATAGTAGTACAAATAGTCACAGTATTACGTATAATGACCGTTTGATTATTTTCATCAACATAGGATGTCGTAACATTATATATCCCAGAATTTAAACCCAATGCAATAGATACAGACCCACTTTCATTAGTTACTCTACTATAATCAACACCGTTTATAGAAATAATAACATTTTTTCCAACAACAGCCTGACCATTATTCATCAAAGTTACAACAAAACGAGTACCATTATGATAATACATCTCAATATCATAAGTTCTATAAATATCATGAGAAATACTATTCATGAATAAAATTTCAGAACTACTTACTGAATTAAAATTATTATCACCATTAAACTGAACATAAGCCCCATTATTTAAATTAAAAAATCCTGGAAGCTGAATAAAACCAATTCCATCAACAATAGAAACAGGATACGCTACATTATTAACAAACAAATTAACAGTCGTATTTACATACTCAGATGAAAACAACACATTAACAATAGTACAATCGAACACATCATCATAAGAATAATAAGAAGACATATTAATATCACTCTTACTAATCAAAACATTTTTTACACATTGTGAAGAATTATAATCATAATCACTGAAATAAGCCTGAACATTACTATTTCCGATATTCCTAAAACGAACTGTTACATTAGCATAACCATTTACAACCGGAACAACATAAACATCATCACCAACGACAAAAGTAACTTCACCCTTTAAAACACTATTATTCATAGAATCAATAACCCTAGCACTAATATCCACATCATCAAAAACATTAACTTCATCCGCAACAATCAAATCTAAACAAGTATCTAAAGGATTATGAACAGTGAAAGCCTTAATACAAGCAACACCGCGAACAGAATTGATTGAATATGTTGTTAAATCATACCAATTATTACCATTATAACTAAAAAAAGAAACATGATTAGGATGATGAACACTAGTTAATTGAATATCCGGACAAATACCAAAGTGTACATTTGAATTATCTTTTGACAACTCAATAGACACAGTGAAATTATCCCCAATATTTAATAAAATAGACTCATCTAACAAAATTGTATAATAACCTTGATTATTCATAAAACCTGACTGATTTAACCTAGAAACACCATTTACAGAAATTTCAATAATATAAGAAACATTTTCATCATAAAAATAAGTAGAAACAGCAGATAACAAATCATTACCCTCAGAACAGAAGGCATTCTTTATCCATAAATTATCAGTGCCTCCGTTAGCACGAAATGAACGTGAATCATACTGATAATTACGATTATACTTATTAGTATCATTTAAAACAAAAGTATAAGTTCCCAAACTCCATTTATTTTGTAAATAATAATCATAATATGAAATATAGAATAAACCATTATCCCCAAAAGATTCACCCCAACTATTTTTACAAATCCATGCTCCATTAGCAGGTGCTTGATAAATAAAATTTTCTTTTGAAAAATTATCATCCCAACCAATAATGCTTACAGCATGCCCATCATCAGTTGAATTACTTTGACTATAATAAGAAAAAGTAACCTCATTATAAAAAGAAATATCATGATTATAAGACAATGCAACAGCACCATAATTAAAAATAGCTTTTTTTATATTATAAGTATTATTAAGAACAAATAATACATTTTGTACATGTATTTTACTGTCAAATAAATCGATATTTATTGATGATAGATTATAGGGATCTTCACTTTCCATTACTGGACCTAACCAAGAAGTAAGATAACCTATAGCCATCAAATCAATTCCTCCTTGATTAACAACACTATTAGATATTCCATAATTTGATGAATTACTCATAATATTTTTCATATTATTTTCTGAAAAATCATAATTAAATGATTGATTAATTTTTAAAATATTAGATTCTAATGTAGATATCGCTGCAAAAGCCCAACAATTACCACCATTTCCCTAATTTTCAATATGAGAATAAATATTATTATTCAAATAATAACTAGGTAAATTTGAAGAATAATTATTAGTAAAACCATCAATAATCGTATAATTTTCATCACAAATTATTAAACTACAATAATCACTATTTGTACCCAATTCAATATTCTGATTAGATGACAAATAATCATCAGCAATTACAATTTGCTCACCACAAATATTCTCAACAAAACCATTATCCATTTCTATTTCAGTCACATTATCAATATCAGATGCGTTAACCACACCAACACAAAAGAACATGAAAAGTAAACAGGAACACAACAAAAATTTTTTGTAAAACATGCAAAAACACCATAATTGATAAATAACGATATAATCAATGTGATTAAAACTTTAATTGATTATAATAATATGTGATATATAATTTACAATATAAATAATATTATGATAACATGAAATAATTTATATATGGAAAACATGTAATATTATTATAACAAAGGAGGGTAAAATGAAAAAAATTGTAATTATTTCAATATTATTGATATTAATATCCATATCTTGCATATATGCTAATGATAATATCGAAAATAACACAAATGAAACATCCAACAAAAAATATTATGTAGATTACCACTATTATTTTTATGAAAATGGAACTACCGGTTATATTGATCCTTGGAACAATGAAATCAACCACAAGACACCAATATTAAACCAAGAACAAATTAATTATTATATTGAAAATGGGGATTTCTCATATGCACTAGCATATCTCAAATATGCTAATGCGCACGGAAAAAATTTAACATATGATGAAGTATATAACGCCGAAGGAATACATGGAGATTACAAAAAAACAAAAGATTGGATTTTTTATAATAATGGAACAGTAACCCGGAATATTACCCTGTATTATGAAAATGGAACTAATAAAACTATACCCTACTCAACAACATATAAAACATCAATTTTTGGTACCGCGCAATGGATAGATGTACCATATGCATTTGAAGATGATAGACCAGTAATTACAATAGAAAGTGATTTAATACGACGTGCTGATGGTGTTTTTTTTACGGATGAAGAAATAATTGTAAGAGAAAACTCAACAACGAATCAAACAATGGATATAAACAATTTAACAAAAGATAATACTTCAATAAACAACACAAACACAACACAACACAAACAAACAAACAACACAAACACAACACAACACAAACAAACAAACAACACAAACACAACACAAACAAACAATCTAAAACCAATTATAAGTGCAATGAGAAATACCGCAAATCCATTAATATTATTATTGATTGCATGCTTAATTCCATTAGGAATTCAAAAAAATAAAAACAATAAGAAGTAATCTATCTGATTACTTCTAAAATCATATCTAAGTTTTCAGATTGCAAGATATCAACCTTTTTACCTGATGCTCCCACAATCTCTTTTTTAATATTCAACATATCTTCACTTACTACCAGTTCATCGATAGCCAGTTCATGATTTTCAGCCAATATTGAATCGATTTCATCCAAAGGAGTTGATTTCAGATAACCGATGATTTTACCTGCATCCCCTTTGAATTTAGGTCCGATTTGAGACATGTCAGGTTCCACTTCAATGATTTTTTCGTGAACTTCAGGTTTTCCGGATTTGATAGCCAAATCTTTGATTTTTAATGTACCTTCAATATCATCAGCAAAGTCTTCAAAGATGCTTATTAACTCATCATCTGTGGTGTAGACATTTACTTCTGCAAGTTCAGCATTTAATGGTATTTTTGAAGCGGATTTGAATCTTCTTACTTCATCAATCAAATCAATAGTGGTATCACCTTTGCTTTCAAATTCTTCACTTATGAGTTCACTAATCACTTCAGGCCATGAAGTGGTGTGTATTGATTCATCAGAGAAATATTGATAGACTTCTTCTGTAAAGAACGGTGCAATCGGAGCTAATAGTTTAAGTGAAGTTTCCACAACAGTTCTTAAAGTATATTTGGCTGCACGTCTTGATTCGTCGCTGACATCACTGTATAGTCTGTATTTTACAGCTTCGATATATTCGTCACAGAAATCATGCCAGAAGAATCTTTCTATTGATGTGATTGTATCTGCGAAGTTATATTCGGCAAATGCATTATCCACTTTAATGTTTAGGCTGTTTAATTTAGATAGAATCCATAAATCAAGAGGTCCCAAATTATCTTTAACTTCATCATATGATACTTCCTCATCGAATATCTGCATGCTGATAAATCTGAATGCATTCCAGAATTTTCTCAGGAATCTGTATCCGTGCTTGATGTCTTTCCAGTCAAATATTACATCAGATCCGGGAACACTGTTTGCTGCCCATGTCCTTAAGGAGTCTGCACCGTATTTTTCAATTACCTCTTCAGGCCCGACTACAAACTCAGGCCTTGATTTACTCATTTTGTTTCCGTCCTCACCGAATACCATACCATTGATTACGATATCATCAAACGGTTTTTGGCCGGTTAAAGCAAGACATCTGAGCGTTGTATAGAATGCCCATGTACGGATAATGTCATGTCCCTGCGGACGGATATTTGATGGAAAATGATTGATGTAATCCTCATCAGGCCATCCTGCAATGGACAACGGTGAAATTGATGAGTCCATCCATGTGTCCAGAACATCCTCTTCAGGGATGAATTCTTCGCATCCGCATTCGCAGGCATGTTTAGGTTTGTCTTGGGTCGGATCAATCGGCAAGTCTTCAACTTCAGGTAAAATTACAGCTCCACAGTCCTTACAGTACCATACAGGAATTGGGGTTGCAAATATTCTTTGTCTTGAGATACACCAGTCCCATTCCATTGAATCTGCCCAGTTAAGCATACGGGATTTCATATGTTCAGGCACCCATTTCATCTCATCGGCTGCGACTTTGGTTTTTTCAATCAAGTCTCTTACAGCTACAAACCATTGTTTTTTAACGAGAATCTCAATAGGAGTTTTACATCTCCAGCATTGCCCGACATTTTGATCTACCTGTTCCTGTTTTAACAGGTATCCTTCACTGTCCAAGTCTTCTATGGTTTGTTTTTTACAGGTCTGAAGGTCCATTCCTTCATATCTTCCGGCAGCTGAGGTTAATGTTCCGGTTTCATCGATTGCATTGATGATTTCCAAATCGTATTTTTGAACCCAGCTTACATCAGTTTTATCCCCAAATGTACAAATCATTACTGCACCTGTACCGAATTCAGGATCTACTTCCTCATCTGCAATGATTTTTACTTTCTGATGTGATAACGGAACTTCAACGTATTTTCCTAAAAGGTGAGTGTACCTTTCATCTTCAGGGTGAATTACAACGGCCACACATGCAGACATCAATTCAGGACGGGTGGTTGCAATTAATATGCCTTCATCTGAAGAGTCAGCCTGTTTTCCTGATGCCTGTGATGATGCAATATCCTCATAGGAATCTTCAACCGCAGGAGGGAAATTGACATAGTTTAAGAATGTGGTATTGTCTGAATATTCAACTTCCGCAAAAGCAATAGCTGTTTCACAACGAGGACACCAGTTGACAGGGTGAATTCCCTGGTAAATCAGTCCTTCATCATACATTTTTAAGAATGAATATTGGGTCTTTTTCATGTATTCGGGAGTCATTGTTACGAATTCACGACTCCAGTCCTGTGAATAACCCATTGCCTGCATCTGTGCTTTCATTTTAGCAATGTTATCAGTAGTTAAATCAACACAATATTCTCTGAATTTTGCACGTGAAACATCATTTTTCTTGATGCCGTGAGTTTCTTCAACCTTTACTTCAGTCGGAAGACCGTGGCAGTCCCATCCCTGGGTGAATAATACATCATTGCCTTTCAGTCTTCTGTATCTTGCGTTCATATCAATGTAAACCCAATTCAATACGTGACCCAAGTGAATTGAGCCTGTTGGGTATGGAGGGGGAGTATCGATTACATATCTAGGACGAGAGCCATCTCCAATGTATTTGTAGATTTCTTCATCTTCCCATTTCTTCTCCCAAACCTTTTCTTTTTTGAAATCATAGTCTTTAGGAATTTCTTGGTTTGACATAAATTTTCTCCTAATTATAGATAAAAATAATATTATTAGATTTATAATTTATTGTTTATAAAAATATTCAATTTAACGTTCAAAACATTTATATATGATAAAAGTATAATAGGTACCTATAAAAAATAATTTGGAGGTACCTATGAGAAATATCTTAAGACCGCTTAAAAGCAGGATTCCGCAAATAATATTGGTTATAATCTTTCTGATAGTTCAGGCATACTGCAACCTTACGTTACCGTCATACACTGCAGATATTGTAAATATTGGTATTCAAAATGCAGACATTGACTATATAATGAATACAGGCATGATGATGTTGGCAATGGTTGGAATTTCAGTTCTGGCTGCAGTTTTCCTATCATACTTTTCAAGCAGAATTTCATCAGGATACGCTAAAGACCTGAGAAAGATAGTTTACAGGAAAGTTCTTAAGTTTTCAAACCATGAACTGAATGACATATCAAGATCATCACTCATCACCCGTACAACAAATGACATCAATCAGATTCAAAGTGTTATTGGCATGGTATTGACAACACTGCTGTTTGCACCTATTCTTGGAATAGGAAGTGTCATTAAAGCATTTGAGCTTGGAACAGACCTTTCATGGATTATTCTAATCACGTTCATAGTCGTTGCATCACTGCTATTGATAATTATTACAAGAGTATTGCCTTACTTTAAGATAACACAGGAAATAATTGACAAGATGAACAGGACTTCAAGAGAAATCCTGCTTGGAATTCCGGTTATAAAGGCATTTGTAAGACAAAAGACAGAACAGAAAAAATTTGAAAAAATAAACAGGGAATTTGTTGACGTTAACTTATATGTCTACAGAAGAATTTTCATTTTGATACCGTCAATGAGTTTGATTATGAATGTAATGATTGTACTGATACTGTATTTCGGTGCATACAATGCGCTCAGCTCATCAATTTTAACCGGAGACATTATCGCATTCATCCAATATTCAACACAGATTGTAACATCCTTTATCATGATGGGAGGATTTTTAATCATGCTTCCAAGAATCATCGTTTCAGGAAGACGTGTTGCGGAAGTTTTAAACACTGAAATCACGATTACCGACGGGGAATTAACGGAAATTAATGATAAGCCTACTTTGGAATTCAGAAATGTTTCATACAAATATCCGAGAAGCGAAAAAGAGACCTTGAAAGATATCAATTTTAAATTGGAGCCTGGAAAGACCACAGCAATCATAGGAGGGACAGGAAGCGGAAAATCCACAATCCTCAACCTGATTCCACGTCTTCAGGATCCGACTTCAGGAGAGATATTAATTAACGGAAAAAACATTAAAGACTATACTTTAAAAGCGTTAAGGGATAAAATCAGCTTCACTCCCCAAAAAGCCATTCTTTTCCAGGGAACAGTTAAATCAAACATGCTTACAGGAAAGGATAATGCAAGCGACAGCGAAATTGAGGATGCATTGAAACTAGCACAAGTCGATTTTCTTGATTCAATATACGACAAAGTCTCACAGGAAGCGTCAAATTTCTCAGGAGGACAGAAACAAAGACTGTCAATAGCCAGAGGAATAATTGGAAAGCACAGCTTTTACCTGTTTGACGACTGCTTCTCAGCACTGGACATGAACACGGAAGCGAAAGTCAAAGACAACCTATACTCACTGTCAAAGGACTCCTCCATATTGATTGTATCACAAAGGATTTCAACAATAAAGGATGCAGATGAAATTATCGTGATGGACAACGGCGAGATAATCGACAGAGGAACACATGACGAGCTGAATGAAACGTGTGATGTATATCATGAGATAGTATCTTCACAAATCGACAGCATGGAGGTGACATTATGAGCCCGCCGCCAGCAAGAAGAAAACCTCCTGAAAAGGCAACAGACAACAGAAAAGCAATAAAAAACATACTGTTCCTATTGAAAGACTATAAACTGAAAATAGTTCTCACCGTAGTGTTCGGTATTGTTTCAACGGTGTTCAGCGTCATTTCACCGTTATTGATTGGCCTTGCAACGACCACAATATTCGATGGAATAAACAGAATCATGAATAATACCGGAACGATAGACTTCAATTCATTATTATTCTATTTAAGCGTGGTCGTAGTCCTTTATATCATAAGTTCAGTATTCTCATACCTTCAAAGCTATGTGTTAATTGACATATCAACAGACATCAGCTATAATTTGAGATTAAGGATAATGGAAAAGATCACCTCCCTTGCAATGGACAATGTTGATGAAAACAAAAGGGGAGACATCCTGTCAAGAATTACAAACGATGTGGATTCACTCCAAAATGGAATTACACAAGCTTTCCTTCAGATGCTGACTGCAATAATAACAATCATAGGCGTTTTTGTAATGATGCTCTACATCAATGTATGGATGACGCTTGCAACAATAATACTCGTGCCAATATCATTTTTAATGATAATCATTGTTACAAGATACTCTCAAAGCTATTTCCTAAAGCAGCTTGTCTTTAAAGGCAGTTTAAATGCGCAAATCGAAGAGACGTTTACAGGCCATGACATTATACGTGCATTCAACCAGGAGGAAAAATCAATTGAGAAATTCGAACAGGACAATGATGAATGGTACACCCAGGAATGGAAATCACAGTTCTTCTCAAGCCTTACAGGTCCTGCAATGAACTTCATTTCAAATTTTGCATATGTTCTGATTGCAGTTCTTGGGGCAATATTCGTGCTTGAAAAAGCAATAGCTGTTGGAGACATTTTGGCATTTTTCCAATACATCGAAAACTTCACAAGACCAATCCAGCAAATTACAAGGGTAATGAATCTTGTTCAAACAGCAATGGCTGCAACCGAAAGGATATTTGAATTTCTGGAACTTGATGATGAGGAAAACCCATCAGACAAACAAATAAATGATATTGAAAATGAAATCACCTTTGAAAATGTAAGCTTCGGATACAGTCCAAATGAAAAAATCATTAAAAACCTGTCATTCAATGTCAAAAAGGGTGAAAAGATAGCTATTGTCGGAGAAACAGGAGCAGGTAAAACCACAATCGTCAAACTGCTTATGAGATTCTATGATATTGATGATGGAGAAATAAAAATTGATGGAGTAAACATTGAGGAATACGACAAACACTCAATAAGATCACTTATCGGAATGGTTCTGCAGGATTCCTGGCTGTTTTCAGACACCATTGCAAACAACATCCATTACGGAAAGCTGGATGCAAGCGATGAGGAAGTGAGGGAAGCTGCAAGCCAGGTTTATGCTGATAACTTCATAAAGCAATTGCCTGACGGATACGACAGCTTTTTAAATGAGGATGTAGACAACATTTCCCATGGACAAAAACAGCTCCTAACAATTGCCAGAACAATACTGTCTTCCAAAAAGATATTGATTCTGGATGAAGCAACATCAAGCGTTGATACAAGAACTGAAAAACTGATTCAAAAGGCGATGGACAGACTTATGGAAAACAGAACCAGCTTCATTATAGCTCACAGGTTATCCACCATCAAAAATGCAGATAAGATTTTAGTTATCGAAAATGGTGAGATAATAGAATCCGGAAACCATGACGAACTGATTGCCAAGAAAGGATATTATTACAATACACTAAACACACAGAATAAGGAGAATATAATATGAACAATGAATTGTTATATCTCAAGCTCTTCAGATTAAGCCATATGATGGATATAAACAATAAACGATGCAATGAAAAGACAATAACTAAAGGCCAGGGCAGAATCTTGATGATTTTACAGAAAAAAGATGGAATATCAACAAAGGATCTTGCCGAGATAATGGATATTCGGGTAACATCCTTAAATGAAACACTCAACAAGTTAGAACAGAAAGGATATGTGAAAAAAGTAAAATCTGAAAGTGATAAAAGGATTTTACTCATATATCTAACAGATAAAGGCCGTGAATTTGAATTCATAAGGCTGAAGGATGCGGATATTTTCAACTGTTTGAATGAAAAAGAAAAGGAGGAATTCGGCGAATATCTGAATCGTGTTACCTTAACATATCACAACAAAATGAAAACTAAAAATCCCGAATTTGAAAAAATGTTTAAACACAGACAAGAGCTGTTTAAAAAGCATTTTGGTGACATTAAACCTGATGAAACATGGTTTTTAAACAAAAAAAATATTAAATAATCCACAAGGATTATTTAATGTTTAATACACTTAATCTAGGCAATCCAGTAATTTCAACAATATCCTCAGTCGCAAATCCTTTACGCACCATATTTCTAGCAGTTTCAAGCTTACCTTCTTCTCTTCCTTCTTCTCTTCCTTCTTCTCTTCCTGCCTCTTCTGCACGACATAACATTCCGTCGATTCTGGCATTTATTATATCCTGACTTGTAACTTCAACTTCTTTTTTTGTCATGTTTAAACCTCTCATAGCTTTTTTAATGTTTTCTTCAGTATTTAGATGTTTTCCAGACCACAATATTAAGCATTTTCTTAAAATTCCCAATAAATTCTCATCAATAATCAAATTATTATATATTCCAATTAATTCAATGATGATGTTTTCCATATTCTGGTTTGTTCTGTATGTTGGCATCCAAATTAAGTCTAATGCATCATATGCATTAATTACTTGATTGTTTTGTATTTTATATTTTATATTATTTAATAGTACTGATTGCTCTTTTTCTTTTGAGTTAATCCATGTGGGATTATACAACAATGTTGGACTTGCATAATCCACTTTGAATTTTGGTATTCGTCCTGTGTTGAATATAAATGGATGTACGAGCTTTTTTGTAGCAGCATGCAGCACGGTTTGATATTGAAAATTTCTGCGCATCAAATCCTCAGTTATATTAGTGTGATGTTCAATGTGAACAACATCACCGTTTTTTAGAAGATATGCATAATCAATATTCAAATCCCTAAAATCCTGTGAAAGATATCTTTTAGGTAGTAATTCTACGATATCCTTAAGATTTGTGAGAAATTCCGTGAATTCTTCAATTTCACTATCACAAATACTAAAAATCTTATCTTCCGTATCGTATTTGTTAGGGAGTGATGAATCAACTAACCTATTATCCATATTTTTTCACCTCGAAAAATGAATTAATAAACATGTTAATATTGAACAAATAGATATATAAACATTTCTTTTTTAATATAAAAAACAAATAAACTAAATTTTTACAAACTAACGAAAAATAACCGGCTAAAAGCAATATTGATATGAGAATATAATATTAACATATGATGATAAAATTTCAAACACAGGACAAAAATTGAACATCAATAGATAAATATATTATATTTAATAATCATAAATAATTATATTATAAATTTTTAAAGGACTGTTAAATAATGCACTTACTATGGTTTTACGTTGCAATTGTTTTAGCTTTAAGCGATATCCTGCACACACAACTGATGTGGAAAGTATTGAATAACTTTTACATCATATTAGGTGGTTTAATCTATCATTCCGTAGACAATTCCCCTTTAAAGACATGGGTAGTCCATGAATTGATGGAAGCGGCATTTCACTTTGTTGTCTTGTCAGTTGTATTCCTATCACCGACAGTAGGTATTTTAGCAGCCACAATTCATTTTATAATAGATGTAAGCCACACATTCTTAATTGGCCATATGGGCGAATTGGAACACAGAGCTCTGCATTTTTTAATTGAATCAGTATTTTTCATTTTAATTTATGGATTGTAAATAGAAAATTAATGGAGTATATTAAATGCCAGTTATTACATTCAAATACCAAGATTTAAAAGATTTAGGAATAGATATGGAAAAAGATGAGTTAATAGACACATTGCCTATGATGTCCAGCGACATTGAGGACTTTGATGATGAAGAAATCAAGGTGGAATTCTTCCCTAACCGTCCGGACAATTTATCTGTTGAAGGAGTAGCCAGATCTTTTAAAGGTTTTATTGGTCAGGAAATTGGTATTCCAAAGTATGAAATTACATCCTCCGGCGAGAGTGTTATTGTGGAAGATGCTGTGGCTGAAATCAGACCTTACATTGCTTTTGCAAAAATAGATGATGTCGATTTTACCGGAGACAAACTCAAATACATAATGGATTTCCAGGAAAATCTCCATTGGGTAATCGGCCGAGACAGGAAAAAAGTCGCTATCGGTATTCACAATGCAGATGTTGTAAAAGCTCCATTCAAATACATTGCAACCCCTAAAGAGAAAAATGCATTTGTTCCTCTTGAAAAAGATACTCCAATGACTCCAAATCAAATTTTAACTGAACATGACAAAGGTAAAGATTACGCTCATCTGATTGAAGATTTTGACAAATACCCTTTGATTTTAGACTGCGACGACAATATTCTTTCAATGCCTCCAATCATCAACGGTGAGCTGACCAAAATCAAGGAAGACACCAAAAACATCATTGTTGATGTAACAGGTACTGATGAAAGAGCAGTTAATCAGGCATTGAACATTATCTGCTGTTCATTTGCGGAAGTCGGCGGAAAAATAAAAAGCATGGAAGTTAAATATTCCGACAAAACTATCGTCAGTCCTGATTTGACTCCTCAGGAAATTAATGTCCATGTAGACACTGCAAATGAACTGATTGGTGGAATCAGCCTGAATGCTGAAGACATTAAGGAACTGTTATTCAAAGCAAGATTCGATGCTGAAATACTTGATGACAATGAACTGAAAGTTTATGTTCCTGCATACAGAGTGGACATTTTACATGAAGTTGATATTGTGGAAAACATTGCTGTACAATACAGAATTAACTCAATTGAAGCTGAATTGCCTGATATCAATACTGTTGCATATGAAAATGACTGGTTTAAGGCAGAAGGAACTATCCGTGAAGTCATGGTCGGTTTAGGCTTCCAGGAAGTAATGAGCTTAATGTTAACCAATGAAGAATCACATTACGAATTCATGAAACAGACTGAAGAAGACCACGTTCAGGTAGCAAGACCAATTACAATCGACAGAACCATGATTCGTACCAGTTTAATCAACAGCTTGATGGAATTTTTAGAAGACAACAAACATGAAGACCTGCCTCAAAAGATATTTGAAATTGGTGACGTTTTATATATGGATGAATCCAGAGAAAACAAGGTCAGAACTTCCAAAAAATTAGCTGCATTGAGCTGCCACTCAACTGCAAACTTCACTGAAATCAAATCAATTGTAACTAGCGTTCTTTCCAATTTAGGCTATACAATGGAAATAGCTGACAGTGAAAATCCGTCATTCATTGAAGGAAGAGCAGCTGATGTGATTGGTGAGGCTGAAAACGGATCCATTAAAGGATTCTTCGGTGAAATATCACCGGAAGTCATTACAAACTTCACATTAGAATATCCTGTTGTTGCATTTGAAATTGAGTTTATTAACAAATAACTCAGTTTTATCTTTTAATAGATGGAATCAACAAAATATTTCATTGATACAGAGTTCTTTTTAAGTCTAAGGCATTTGTCCTTTCATTTCCTTTACCCAAAGCTGCTAAATCATGGATTTTAGGCATTTCCTCTTTAAAAGTTAGTATAACTCTACCATCACTGTCGATATCCCATCCAACAATAGTATCCTTTGTTATATTGAATTTTTTCCTTATTACAGAAGGTATTGTTGTCTGATTGTTCGCACATATTTTTGTATTTGCCACATTAATCATATAATCACCTAACTATTACTTTAATATTAATTATAATTTAAATCTAATCAGAGAGGTCTGATAAGTAATATTTTATTAGCCATTGTTATATACTATTAATGAAATAAAATATTCATTGAAATTTATTAGAAATATTCAATACCACGTCTTTTTCATCTGCACATCTATCTGTTCATAACTGACATTTGCATTATGAGTAACATCAAACGGCAAATTAGTTAAAAGTATTGCTATTACAATGACCAAAACGACAAGTATTAAAATTATCAACCACTTTTTCATTTTAATCACTTATGAATTTTAAGTTGACTGTCCTATTATTTCTCGGCCCGTCCAACTCAACAAAAAATACTGACTGCCAGGTTCCCAGGTCCAACTTTCCATCAGAAATTGGTAATGTTTCACTTGAAGAGAGCAAAAATGATTCAAGATGAGATTTCGCATTGTTATCAATGCAGTCATGCTGCCATGAATGCCTATCTGAAATCAAATCATTCAGCATCAATTCAAAATCTGCCAAAAGGCCTTTTTCATTTTCATTGACAACAATAGCTGAAGTGGAATGCCTGGAAAAAACATTTACAATACCTGAATCAATATCTATCTCCTGATTAATCATAGAGGTGATATCAATTATTTCAAAATGCCTGTTTGAATTTAGAATAATTTTTTTAGATGACATTATTAATTAATTTATAAGAACTAGTATAAAAAATAAGAAAAAAAAGAGTTAATTTTAATCGAACTCATTTTTACGTCTATATCCATATAAGAATACTGCAACGATAAATAGAAGCGCCAATACAATTACAATTGAATTGTCCTGCAAAGGATTTGCTTTTTTACTAACCTGTGATAAATCATAGGCAGTTCCCTGATTTTCAGAATCTCCTGGAGAAGATGAATCACCGGAATCGACACTTCCTGATTCAGCAGCATTTTCCTGACCTTGTGACTGTTCTTCTTCACCGGTTTGAGAACTGGACTGTGATAATATATCAGAACTGTTTGTACCGTAATTAGCTATAGCAGTGCCTTGATTATTTGATACAGTATTAGTAGAATTGCTGTTCACATTTAAAGAACCTTCATTTGAAGAAGATCCTCCCTGACCATCATTGGATCCGTCAGTTGAATTTGATGAACCGCTGTTGGAACCTGAACCAGATGAAGAACCTGACCCTGTTCCGGAGCCGCTTTCACCATTAGAATTAGAACCTGATGAAGACCCACCGTTATCGCTGGAAGAAGGAGAATATTTTTCTACAGTTTCCTTACGGTAATCAGGCACTTTTTCACCATGTTTTATTTCAACTTCATGGCTTTGACTTGAATCCGTTTCAACTACTCCTTTACCGTTTTGAATCTTAACACTGTATTCCTTGCCGTCAACAGTAATCTTTTGGTCAAAGAATGCGAAATCGTTACAGGTTCGCCGTCTTCATAAATCTGAATACCTATACCGTTAGATATGGATGTAAAATCCATAGTTAATATCTTTGCAAGAAGCATAGGACATATAAATGTATGTACATCATCATTTGAATCGAAATAATTAGGTCCTAACTTGAACTGTTCCTTTGACGGGTTGTTTTTAGCCTGGAAATTTTCATTATGCATTAATGCATTATATGAAATGTCAGGTTTTTCTTTGTTGACAGTTTCATACTCTTCACCGAACAAAAAACCGTTACCAGTTTCAAAACCACCCAATTCAGAATCAGGGTCCATACGGTTGAATTCCAATGTATTATACATGAATTTATCGCCGCTTGACTGTGCATCCATATAAATACCATTAATATTCTCATAAACATGATTGTAAGTAACATTATTATTGGAAGACCTGTTGTACATTGAAATTCCATTGAATGAATTGAAGAAGATCTCATTCCACCAGATATTTGATGAATACATGTTTGATGTTTCAATTCCTGATCTTCCGTTGTTTCCTATGGTGTTATTGAATATTGAAATGTTTCTTATATCCTGAACCTGAATACTGTTTAAAACGGCATCATGAACATAATTATTGTTGATTTGAACATTATCTGAGTTTTTAACCAAAATATTGTTTACTGCCTGAGAAACAGTGTTATTTTCAACAATAGTATTAGATGATTTATCTAAAATGACAGCATAATCAGCGCCGGCAGCAATTATATTGAATCCTGATAGGATACTGCCTGAACTGTTTTGAGTAAAATAGAATCCGAAAGTATTGTCAATGCCTGCCTTTTTATTGGCGGAAGGATTGACGTTTATTGTACTATTTTTATTTGAAAAGATTTTCAACTGTTTGTCGATGATTAAGGAAATATTATCATAACTTTCGGATGTGAATTCAAATGTATCCCCATTACTAGCGTTGGAAATAATCGTTTGAATTTCATCATTAGACAAGTCTGAAGTTATAAAATAATTTGTTCCATTGTTAAAATTCTCAATAACATCACCATCAATTGCAGAAACAGTAGAAATCATACATAATGTAAATAAAAATATGAACAATATATTAAATACAATGTTAAGTCTTTTTATATTCATAAAAACTCTACTCTCGATATGTATTTTAAATCATAACAATTTAACTGATTTACACTTAGATTTATTAATCGTTATGCAATATAAAGTTTTGGAAAACAAGATTGAAAATAAGGATATATAACTGTTTATTCTGAATAACAATCAAATATAACATAGTTATGAAAATTTATTTAAGTAGAAATTAATATACAATATACCATTAAATGTATATCGAAATAATATTTTTTACATTTAATAATATTCAAATCGAGGAATAATATGGATACTAAAAAAATAATTTTATCAATATTTTTAGTTTTTATTGTCCTTATGAGCTCAAGCATGGTATTTGCTGAAGACATATCTGACGACAGTTCTTCACAAAGCGATGTGCTTGCCGTAAGCGAAAATGACAATATTCAAACATCTTCCGAACAGACAATAAGTGCTGGTTCAAACAGTACAACCATTCAAAATACCATTAATGGCATGTCAGACGGAGATACATTAAATTTTGAACAAGGAACATATACAGATATTTGTATATATATCGATAAAAGCATCACAATCAACGGAAACGGAGCAACCTTAATCGGATATTCATCTCCAGGTGCAAACAATACAAATATCCCTGAAAAAGTTAGAGCAACCACTGCTGAAGGAGGATATGCTGTTACAAACTTTGCGACGGTATATTTATTAAATGCAGAAAATATTGCAATGAGTGGATTGAAAATTGTAGGTCTAGATGATTCAATCTACTCCAACGCAGCATTATACCTCAGTCAAGCAAAAGGAGTAAAAATTGACAACAACACAATCGAAGGTTCATCCTGGGGTATTTACATGACAAGCTCCCCTGACGGAACTGTCTCCAACAACCTGATTGAAAACCAGAAAACCACAGGATTTTTAAACTTCGGTTCTGCCAGAACTTTAATTACCAACAACACCGTAATCAATGCTAAAAACCACGGTATTGACGTAAGACACGGAACCGGACCAAACGTACAGGTAATCAACAACACAGTAATCGGCTCAAAAGAAGGAATCTATCTCATGCACTCCAAAGGCCATACTGCAACACAAAACACACTCATTAACTGTTCAATCAGTTCAATAACCTGTTACGGTTCATCTGCAGTTAACTTATATGACAATACAATGTACAAATCAAGAATTGGCGTATTGTTAGGTGGAGGATTCTCAGACATTACAATCGGAGAAAACAAATTCCAACTGGATAACTTGCCATTCCCTCCAACATTTGTCTATTATGTAGCAACCGCACAGTCAGCTTATCAAAGTGCAACCAACGATATTGGAGTTTATACTGATTCAAGTTCAACCAACGAAACTTACTCAAACATTACAAATATTCCAACTCCAAAAGAGATTGTAATCGATTATGACACAATCTTAGCTCCAACAGGAACCACATACAACGTTTCTGCTGATGCAAGTTCAACAGAAATACAATCAATCATTGACTCAATGACTGATGGAGACACTTTAAGCTTTGCTGAAAATGCAGTATATGAAAACATTTCCATTTACACAGATAAAAACATCAAAATACTCGGTAACGGTGCAACATTAATCGGATATGATAATCTCAACAAGGAAAATGTGCCTGAAAGAGTAAGAAACCAAAGCAGTGAAGGCGGATATGCAATTACATATTATGCTGTATTATACACATTAAACAACACAAATGTTGTTATTTCAGACTTAAACTTCATAGCCAGATTCCCTGGATACAACACTGCAACTGTAGGTGCAACAACCGAAGAATATAAGACCGCAGGAATTTTTGCTGACACAAGTACTAACTTAACAATAACCGGATGTGACATTGCAGGCGCATCATTCGGTATATTCCTGCAATACTCCGGAGATTCAGTCATTACAAACAACAAAATCCATGATCAATACACAAACGGTATGATTAACTTCGGATCACCTAGAGACATAATTGCAAACAACACTATTTCAAATGTTGTAAACCACGGTATTGACGTAAGACACGGAACCGGACCAAACGTTATTGTATTCAACAACACCATCAACGGCGCTAAAGAGGGAATCTATCTTATGCACTCCAAAGGACATATGGTATACAACAATACCATAATGAATGCTAAAATAGCTTCAATTACTGCATACGGATCTGAAAACGAATACATCTTTAACAACTCCATGATTAAAAGTAGAATTGGTCTTTTACTTGGTGGAGGATACAAAAATGTAACTATCGGTCCAAATACTTATAATTTAGACTCCTTACCATTCCCACCAACATTCGTAACATACATTGCATTTGCAGACAGTAAATACCAAGGAGCAAGTCAAGTTCAGGGAACATACAGTGACGGTGCATACTTACCTCCTGCTACAATCATAGCTGAAGATTTAACCTGCAATTCAACCAAAGTCAACTATGACGTAATCTTGAAAGATTCATCAGGTATCGAAGTAGCTAACGGAACCTTAAACATTGAATTGAACGGAGAAACCTATACTGTTGTCACAAATGAAAACGGTACAGCAAGCATTGAAGCAATCTTACCAAATGGAAACTACACTGTAGTTGTAAACTTTGATGGAAATGATAAATTAGGTAAAAAAACCGAACAAGCAATCATTTCTGTAGACAGTCCTAAAACAGTTGACTTATCAGCTCCTGAAATTGAACTGTATTACAAAAACGGTACAAGATTTATAGTAACATTAACTTCAAACGGAACTGCAGTAAGCAATGAAACTGTTATCATTATGCTCAACGGCGTAAACAACACCCGTAAAACCAATGAAAACGGCACCTGTTCAATTGCAATTAACTTAAATTGCGGAGAATATGATGCTGTTGTTTACTATAACGGCAGTGACAAATACGACCCTGCAATAACCAATTCAAAAATTACTGTTTTAAGCACAATTTCTGCAGAAGACGTTACAAAAGTCTACAGAAACGGAACCCAATATTATGCTACTTTCACCGATGGCGAAGGTAACCCATTAGCTAACGGTACTGAAGTAAAATTCAACATAAACGGTGTAATGTACATACGCAAAACCAATGAAAACGGTACTGCTAAATTGAACATTAATTTAAACCAAGGTACCTACATATTAACTGCAACCAACCCTGAAAATGGTGAAGAAACTGCTAATACCATTACAGTCATTCCAAAAATCGTTGAAAACAGTGATTTGGTTAAATATTACAGAAACGATTCACAGTATGTTGTTAGAGTTTTAGGTGATGATGGAAACCCTGTTGGTGCAAACGAAACCGTTACATTCAACATAAACGGTGTGATGTATGAAAGAAAAACCAACGCATCCGGATACGCTAAATTAAACATTAACTTAAATCCTGGAACTTACGTTATCACTGCAATGTATGGCGGAAGCCTTGTTGCAAACAACATCACAGTTAAACCTGTTTTATCAGCTGAAGACGTTTCCATGAAATATCTTGACGGAACTCAATTCAAAGCAACATTGCTTGACGGTCAAGGCAGTCCGTTCGCTAACCAGACCATTACTTTCAACATCAACGGAGTATTCTACAACAGAACAACCGACAGCGAAGGTATAGCCAAGTTAAACATCAGATTAATCGCCGGAGAATACATTATCACATCAATGTATGAAAACGGCGCAGCAATCGCAAACAAAGTTACAATTACTTCATAAGTGAATGAACTATCATTCACTTCTTTTTTTAATTTTTTCGTTAACCTTAAAAATTCATCAGATTAAGGAATAACTAAATTTAAAGCTAATTTTTAGTTAAAACTAAACAATAAATAGAATACTTTAAATATAACTAGTTTTAAAATAAGATTAAGTGATTGTATGGAAAAAACAAATTATTTAATAAGAGAAAACAACACCCAAAAAGTCTATCTGACAGAAAATACCATCGACATAATTCCTTTATTAAATGAAACTTACCCATATATTATTAATTCAATGAATGATGAGCATTTTATTCTAAAAAGTGAAAAATGCAATTTATTTAAAGAATTAGTTTATGAAAATAAGGTGGTTGGCTTTTGCTCCTATGATTTTTCAAGAGAATTTATGACGGCTGCCTTAAATAACATTTACATATTGCCTGAATTCAGAGGAAATGAATTGTTTTTAGAAGAACTTCAAAAAACCATGGAAGAACATAATAAACCAAGCATTATCGAACCTACAAGGCATATAGTTGAATTGTTAATTAAATATGGCTTTGCTAAAAGGATTAATGAAAATATTGTCGCCAGCGCCATCGAATTCATAGTTCCCGGAGCGCATGTGCTGACAAACAATGAAATCGAAAATGAAGAGGAACTATCGACCCATTATTATGATTTAAATATCTGCGCCAGCATACACCTGCTGGACACGGAAAAATGCACAATAGCATATAGCCTGCCATTAAATGATGATATATTAAGATATGACTGCATCGAAAACAGATCCAAACTTAATGAAGAATATTTCAAAAACATCAAAGATGCTTATGTGAATAATCAGGAAGAAATACTTGAAATTTTAGTTGATTTGGAAGAAAATCTTCCTGTGAAAACGTATTCTATCGAAGAAGTGATTGGAACTGAAGAAGAACTGTCCATGTATATTGAAACATTAATTGATGATGCCCACATCACACATGGCCAAGCATTGCAAATCAGGAATCAATTAAAAGAAGAATATGAGGCAGGAATGCTTTTAAATGAATCACTGCTAATCAGATTAGCATACCTGTTTAATGTCCCTGAAGAGCCAAGGCTGATTACCCATGATGAAAAATGTCCGTATTGTGAAATGCCTATTGATGACCATGACAGATATTGCCATTACTGCGGAATCAACTTAAACTATAATCCGGATGATGTCGAAGACACACTAATCAGCTCCATTGACCAGTTCAACAATAATCTGAATATTTCAGAAGACATCAGATACATTGCATATAAATTTCTGAAAATGATAAATGAAAACATAAACTTTGAATATGCCATGTTTATGAGCCAGAGCAATTACAGTATTGACTTTAACATATTGAAAAAGTTTCTGGATGAAAACAAGCTCATTAAAAATAATAAGATAACAGATGAAGGAATTAAATTTATAAAAAATCATCCATTATACTACTATGAAAAATACCAAATGGATATTGTGGATTACACCAAATTTGAAGAATATTTCTGGCAGAATTCAGATTTGGACGGCAAAGAAATATGTTTAAGATTCCTGGATAAATATGATGACGAATATATTGATGAAATAAAAGAAGAAATTAAAAAAAGCCACTAATAGGACTTTCTTTTTGATAATGCAATATATACGATGAATATTCCAACCAATAATAGGACTATTTGTGGGAAAATCGCAAATATAATAACTGGAATTAACTTTAACTCAGCCAGTATCCACAAAATAGCATATATGATAATCACGATTCCCAAGAGAAGTAGGAATTTGTTCAGATAGCTTCTTATTGTATATTCATCTAAACCTGGAATAGGCATCAAATCACCTATAACTCTTTAGTGCCGTCAGATGTTCCAACAATTACACGGTCGACCATTTGTGAAAATATTCCGTTTTCAACAACACCAGGAATTGAGTTCAAATCAATTTCCAAATGTGCAGGACTTTCAATCTCATCGAATTTGGCGTCAATTACAAAGTTACCGTTATCCGTTATTACAGGACCATCTTTTCTTTGGGCCATTCTGATTTCGCATTCAGCACCCATATCCTCCAAAGCCTGAATGACAACACGGGATGCATCAGGAATTACTTCTACAGGCACGGGAAAAGTTCCTAAACTTTCAACAACCTTAGACTCATCCACGATGACAATAAATTCCTTTGCGGCATAGTCCACTATTTTTTCTTTGGTGTGTGCTGCCCCACCACCTTTAATAAGATTAAAGTCACCGTCAACTTCATCTGCCCCATCAACAGACAAATCAATGTCGTTTTCTTCCAAAGTGGTAATTGGGATATTCCATTTTTTAGCAAGCAGTAATGATTGGAATGAAGTAGGGATTCCTTTGACTTTTATTCCTTCTTCAACCATCCTCATACCAACTTTTTCAATGAAATAATGTGTTGTAGAACCAGTTCCTAATCCTAAAACCATTCCATCTTCCACATATTCAGCAGCCTTATATCCTGCGTTCTTTTTACTGGAGTCATTTTTACTAGCATTTTTCATAACAAACACCAACATTAAATAACAAAGCCTAAAGTAAGTTTATTAAGAATTAATCCTTTTTTACAGCCTTCCTTATGTTTTCCCTGATTCTTTAAAACAATACATTTATCATTTTCGATTAAACCTTCAGGGAAACACAGGTCATGATATTCACAATAATCATCACAATCAGGAGCATTATAAGTGAAAGTTGATCCTTCAAAGATATTTTTGGAAGTGGTCAGCACTTCAATTTCAGCTCTTTCAACTTCAACAGGAATTACCGCATTTTCTGCATGAATCGGACATTTCTGCTCATTATCCTTGACATCAGTAATCACATATTTTCTGTTTACTTCCAAACTGCCTACGCAAGATGATTTGAATCTGCAACTTTCACATTCTTCAGCCGGACCTAAGAAAACAAATTCTGTTCCTTCACTTGCCAAATCCTTACCAATCAATGTAATCATCTAAATCACCTCAGTATTATGTGCCAATTCATATGCGGCATCTTTTGAAATTCCGTTATCTCCCAAAATAGTATATCTGTCAGGCCTTATTTTATGAGCCATCAATAATGCTTCAATAACATCCTCATCAGAAATTCCCAGTTCCTTAGCGTTAATTGGTGCTCCGACAGCTTTAAGACAGTCCCTTATGAATTTCCAGTCATCACCATAAAGAGCCATCATCAATATGCTTCCGACACCACACTGTTCCCCATGCAATTTAGGTTTTTCAAGTATCTTGTCGAGAGAATGTGAAAACATGTGTTCAGATCCGCTGGCCGGTCTGCTGGAACCTGCAATGCTGATTGCGGTACCGCTGCTGAATAATGACTTCATAACAATCCTGGCACTCTCTTCAAGTCCAGGCTTGATATTATGAATATTGTTTGTAATCAGTTTAGCAGACATTATTGAAAGTGAAGCCGCAGATTCACTATACTCGACAAATTTCAGCCTATGAGCCAATTCCCAATCCTTGACTGCAGTGAAATTGGATATCAAATCGGCACAACCTGCAGACAAAAGTCTGAATGGAGAATTTGCAATAATATTACTGTCCCCAATAAGGGCAATCGGTGCATTGGCCTTAACGGATGTGGATCTGTCAGGATTTTTAATTGAAGCTAAAGGAGATACAATACCGTCGTGTGAAGCTGTTGTAGGCATGGAAACAAAATAAACATTCTTATTGAAAGATGCGTATTTTGCAACATCAATTATTTTTCCTCCGCCAACACCGATAACAAGAGTATCGGAGTCAATGTATTCTTCCACTTCACTTACACTTTCAAATGAAGCATCATCAATAATTTTGACATCAACTTCATAATTATTCTCTTCAAGGTTTTCAAGCACATATTTGGCTCCGGCATCATAAGTATGATGGCCTGTGATAATTAAAGCCTTTTTTGACAGGTGCAAACCTTCTAAAATCTCAGCGGTTTCATAGATGACGTCAGGTCCTATGTAAACCTCACGAGGCATTTGTATTTTCCTATGATTCATAAATATCTCCTAAAAAAATAACTATACATTTTTATATATGAAATCATTATATTAAATAACTTTTCTTTTGAAGTTTAATAGAAAAATTCCCTTAAGAATTTAATTATATTAATATGCTCAATCCCTTCCATTGAATAATCTTCTTTATCCATACTTAAAACATACTTGGGATAATTATCTTTTATTAACATTAATGGCCTGAATTCACGTTCCTTAACATCATCATCTTCCAAATGATAAGCTACCTGAACATAGAACTTCTTATTATTTTTTCTACAAACAAAATCAATTTCATAATCGTTAAAACAACCTACAGTAACTTTGCAATCATTTCTAAGTAATTCAAGATATATGATGTTTTCAAGAATTTTACCAACATTTCGTTGCTTTTCTTCAAGTTGAGATTTATAGAAACCCTGATCCATCAAATAATATTTTTTAGACGCCACAATTTCCTTTTTACCCAACAAATCTTCTCGTGTAATTTTTGAGAATATATATGCATTTTCAAGATAATCCAAATAATTATAAATTGTTGATTTTGTGATTTTCAAATCATGCTTTAGATATGTGTAAACTGAGTGAGCAGAGACTAAATTCCCGATATTTTCAACAAGAAACTTCGTGATTCTATTAAAAAGACCAATGTTTCTTATTTCAAAACGTTCCACAATATCATGCAAAATTATTGAAGAGTATAAATCATTTAAGGAAACTTCTTTATGATTTTTTGAATCTATTGTAACAGGCAAACCACCATAATTAAGATATTCATTGAAATAATTTTCAATTTCAGTATTCAATTCATTGTTCGATAATGGTTCTGAACCCAATTCTTTTTTATAATCAATGAACTCATTGAAAGAAAAAGGATACATTTCTATTGATATATAACGTCCTGTCAAGAATGTTGCAAGTTCTTTTGACAATAGTTTTGAGTTTGAACCTGTTATAAAAATACTTACATTAGACAATTTAAAATAACCATTAATGCTTATTTCCCACTCGGAAACATTTTGAATTTCATCAAAAAATAAATAAGTTTTGTTTTCATGATTTTCAAGAAAATCCAACACGATATCATCCAATTGTTCTCTGGTCTTAATATTATTATATTGTGGGAGTTCAAAATCAATTAAAAGAATATCCTCTTCATTAACACCATTATTTATTAAATAGTCAATGATTAAACTGAAAAAATAGGATTTACCACATCTTCTAATTCCAGTTATTATTTTAATCAAATCTACATCAATGAATGTGCTAATCTTATTCATATATAATTTTCTTTCAACCATTATGCAATCTCCAAACAATTATTTTATAAAAGACTATTTATTAAAAATTACTAAAATAGTTTTCTATAAAATACTATTTATTAAAAATTACTAAAAAAGTTTCCTATAAAAAACTATTTCCCAAAAAACAACAAAAAAGTTTCATATAAAAAACTATTTTTTTTTCATGATCCCATGGATTATCATCAAACCAAGGTTCAATACCAGTCTTTTCAAAAAACGCATCATCCCAAGTAGGATCATAGTTTGTCTGTTCCTCATAAGGGTCAAAACTATATGATGAATAGTTTGATCTTCCATAATAATTTGAATTAGATCTTTTTGTTTTTGAAAAAGAATTCTCTGATGATCCAACACCTGAACAGAAAGCACCAACTAGAAGAAAAACTGCAATACCGAATATAAAACCCAACAGGTCAGAAAACCAATTGGAACTGTAATACAATGCACCAGTGATTAAACTAATCATATTTAATTTTGTGTATTAACTGTTATTAAAATATTTCTATTATATTAATTCGAAAGTAATTATATAACTGATTAGAGACTAATATATTAATATTATAAATAAAATTTAGGTGATATGGTGGAAAATTTTAGCGAATGGTTTCATGACATTTTAGAAGAAGCAAATATTACTGATTCAAGATATCCTATCAAAGGAATGGCAATTTGGATGCCTTACGGATTTAAAATAAGAAAATATATGCTTGAACAAATCAAAGAACTTTTAGATAAAGATCATGACGAAGTTTTATTCCCATTACTCGTTCCGGAAGGAGAACTCGCAAAAGAAGGAGAACACGTTAAAGGATTTGAAGAGGAAGTTTACTGGGTTACAAAAGGTGGAAGAAACGATTTAAATGAAAAATTAGCTTTAAGACCAACCAGTGAAACTGCAATCTACCCAATGTATGCATTATGGATTAGGTCACATATTGACTTGCCAATCAAATATTATCAGGTAGTCAACACATTCAGGTACGAAACAAAACATACCCGTCCGTTAATACGTGTTCGTGAGATTACAACATTCAAAGAAGCACATACTGCTCATGCAACAAAAGAAGAATGTGACAAACAAATTGAAGACTTTATTGAAATTTACAAAGAATTCTTTAACAGATTCGGAATTCCTTACCTAATTTCCAAAAGACCTGTATGGGATACATTCCCTGGTGCTGACTATACGATGGCTTTTGATATAATCATGCCTGACGGAAAGACCTTACAAGTAGGTACAATACATAATTTAGGCCAGACTTTTGCAAAAACATTTGATATCACCTTTGAAGATAAAGATGGAGAACACAAATATGTTTACCAGACCTGTGCAGGAGTATCCGACCGTGTTGTTGCATCAATCATTGGAATTCATGGCGATGAAAAAGGTTTGCGCCTTCCACCAGTGGTTTCACCTAACCAAGTCACAATAATTCCAATTTTATTTAAAAAAGGAAAAGAAGAAGTCATGGCAAAATGTCTGGAAATTAAAGAGTCACTTGAAAATGCAGGACTTCGTGTAAACATCGATGACAGGGACATCAGACCTGGAAAAAAATTCTACGACTGGGAATTGAAAGGAACCCCATTGAAACTTGAGCTAGGACCAAGAGATCTGGAAAACAATATCACCATAGCAATGAGACGTGATGAAGGAGAAAAAATCAAACTGGCTTTAGATGACTCCCTAGTCGATAACATTAAGGATTTGCTTGACAAATCTTATGAAAACCTTAAGGATTCAGCATGGAAGTTCCAGGAAGAACATATCAAGTTCACAGAAAATATGGATGAAATCGCTGATTTGATTGAAGATGGAAACGTTGTTGCCGTTAACTGGTGCGGTGATGAAGACTGCGGCAAACAGATTGAAGAAAAAACAGGTTATGACGTTTTAGGAACTTATAAAGATGCTGAAGATGGAGCCAAATGTATTGTTAGCGGAAAAGACGCCAAATATGTTGCATTAATTGCAAAAACCTATTAAGTGATTTAAATGGATGATATTTACGCAATAATACCTGTCAGCAAATTCAAAAATGCCAAAACAAGATTATCTCCCTTTTTATCTGAAGAAGAAAGGGAAAATCTCCTAAAGGCCATGCTTCATGATGTTACAGACACATTAAAAAAACATGTTGACAGGATATTCATCATCAGCAGGGATGAGGACGTGTTGAGCTATGCCGAAAAGCTGAACCTTGATACCATTTTAGAGGATGAAAATTCCAATCTTAACAAAGCCTTAAAGCAGGCAATGAAATACTGCAAAGGAAAAGCGAAAAAGGTTATTATTGTCCCGTCAGATGTGCCATTAATCGGAAAAACCAATGTCCAGATGCTAATTGATGCATCAAAAAGCCTTGACTTTATCATTGTCCCATCAAAAGGCGGTGGAACAAACATGATAATCATGAAGCCAATGGCGATACACACCAGATTTGAAGGTTTCAGTTATGAGGAACATCTTCAGGCTGCCGAAAGGAAAAAACTGAATCCTCAGGTTCACGATTCATTCTTTATGGCACTGGATGTCAATACCGCACAGGATTTGGGTGAAATCATGATTCACGGCAAAAAGACACACACAAGAAAATATCTGAAAGAACTGAAAGTTAACGTCGAGCCTTTCCGTGGAAGCGAACGTTTAAAGGTTACCAGAGGATGAACAATGGTAGTGATGTCAATTGCAGGTGTTGACCCGTCAGCAGGTGCGGGAGTCTTTGCGGATTTGAAAACATTTCAGGCAATAGGCGTTTACGGATGCGGAGTTGTAACTGCACTAACCGCCCAAAATCCAAACAGAGTCTTTTCAATCAGCCCTATTGATGTTAATTACATTGAAGAACAGATTGATGCTGTTTTGGATGCATACGACATCACCTATATTAAAACAGGAATGCTTTATTCCCCTGAAATTATCGAACTGGTCGGAAATAAGATTACTGAATATAATTTAAAGGCAGTAATTGATCCGGTCATGGTTGCAACATCTGGAGGAGATTTGACAAAAAACGATTTGGCCGATGCTTTAAATAAATATCTGCTTCCGAAAGCCATTCTAACCACACCAAACATATCTGAAGCTGAAAAACTAACTGATTTAAAAATAAACTCGAAAGAAGATGCCATTAAAGCAAGTGAAAAGTTTCCATGCGACGTACTGATTACAGGAGGACATCTTGACGGTATCAATACAATGAATTTTAGTGGTGAAATTACCATTGAAAAGCAGGAACTGCTAAAAAGCGATAATCTTCACGGAACAGGATGCAACTTATCTTCTGCAATAGTTGCATATCTTGAAAAAGGAAACAATTTGAAAACATCCTGTTTGAAATCTTTTGATTATGTCTATGAAGCCATTAAAAATGGAGACTACGGCACATTAATAGCAAAAATTTAAAAAAAGTAAAGAAAATAGCTTTAAAGCTATTCTTCCATATCTAATTTATCAACGATTGATTCCTGAAGAGCTAAAAACTCTTGGGATTCTCTTTTTCTTGGCCTTTCCAAATCAACATCAATGATTTCATGGATTTTACCAGGGTTTTTGTCAAGAAGGACAATCTTGTCTGCAAGATACACTGCCTCATCAACATCGTGGGTTACAAAAACGATTGTATTTTCAAACCTTTGCCAAACTCCTATTAGCTGTTCCTGAAGCTTGTGTCTATTTTGCATATCCAATGCAGAAAACGGTTCATCCATGAGCAAGATTGGTGAATGATTAAGCAAAGATCTAATAATTGCGACCCTTTGTTTCATACCACCTGAAAGTTCATGAGGATAGCTATCTTTAAAGTCCAGTAAACCGACACTTTTAAGATATCTTTCTGCCGCCTGAATGTTTTCCTCTTTGGAACCTCCTGAAATCTCAAGACCGAATGTTACATTCTGCAGAACAGTCAGCCATGGGAACAGTGAATACTGCTGAAAGATTACTGCCCTGTCACCGGACGGTTTTTCCACAACTTCCCCATTTGCTACGACTTCACCGGAAGTAGGATGATCAAGACCTGCAATCAAACGAAGAAGAGTTGTCTTACCGCAGCCGGACGGTCCAAGCAGACATACCAGTTCACCGTCTTTAATATTCAAGTTAATGTTTTCCAAAACAGATAAGTTCTTTCCTCTTCCATCAAAGGATTTGTTAATATTTTTAATTTCAATTGACATTCAAGACACCTACCAGAAAATCCTTTTTTGTGCAAGTCCGAATACATAATCCAGGACCAATCCAATTAATCCTATAACCAACATACCGACTACAGTAGTACCTGTGTCAAAGAGGTTTGTAGCCGTTAAAATCATATAACCCAATCCGCTGCTTGAACCAATCATTTCAGCGGAAATTGTACACATCAATGCAATTCCGACACCGACCTTGAGTCCTGAAACGATATATGGAACAGTAGAAGGCAATATTACTCTTCTTAAAACATTCCAGTCATTTGCACCTAAAGTCTGGGCGGATTCTATCAGCACCTTATCAGTTCTTTTTACACCGTCAATAGTATATACCAAAATCGGGAACACACAACCCATAAAGATAATGAATACTGCCGGAACGGTTCCGATTCCAAACCACAAGATTGAAAACGGAATCCATGCAACAGGAGGAATTGGCCTTAAAATACTGATAACAAAGGATGCCAAATCTTCCAAAGTCTGATACCATCCAAGAATAATTCCCAAAGGAATGGCAACAACAGAAGCTAAAATCAGACCACAGAAAACTTTGAATAAAGTATCTACAGTATTTTTAAGCAGTTTTCCAGATTCTATAATATTGATTGCTGAGAAAAATACATCAACAGGACTTGGCAATACGTAAGGCCTTATTAAATGAAGACCACCTGTTATGACGTACCAAAAAATAATGATTGCAATCGGTAAAATAAACGGTAAAATTTTTCTTTTATTCATCTCATCACTTAACTAAAAATTTTATACACAATTAGATTTGAAACTTATTATATTAAAAGTTTAAGAAAAAATAAGAAAAAAATGTAGAAAATTAATTCTACATAATTAAGCGGCATCCGCCACTTCGATTGCTTCAACTTGAATTTCATTAGGGTCTCTGTCATCAAGCACGGATTTTGTACTTAACGCACCGAAAAGCATTGTGGATAAGTTATGCACCATTGAAGATGTTGCAGGAGTGATAACACCTAAAACTCCCAGTACAAGCAGGGTACCGTTTACAGCAACGATTCTGCGATAGTTTGTATTGATTTTATCAAACATTCCTGTACTTAACTTTCTCAATGTAATTAAGTCATGCAAATCATCTGAGAGAAGTGAAATGTCTGCCACTTCACGTGCTATATCTGATGAGTTTTTCATGGACACTGAAACGTCAGCCGCTGCAAGGGCAGGTGAGTCGTTTATTCCGTCACCGACCATGATAACAGTTTTGCCTTCAGCTTTAAGCTCTTCAACAATTCTTGACTTGTCTTCCGGAAGCACCTGTGAACGGTACTGCGTGATTCCTAAAGCTTCAGCGCTTGATTTGGCTCCGCTTTCACTGTCTCCGGTAAGCATTATAACATTTTCAATGCCTAATGACTTAAGCTCCTCAATGACATATTTTGCCTCTTCACGCACAGGATCATCAATGCAAATCAGACCTTCAAGCTTTCCGTCGATTGCCATGTAGACTACAGAATGCTCATTTACTTCTTTTTTGATTTTCTTTTCCTGAGTTTTATTGATTTTAATACCCTCATCATCAAACAGGAAGTGTCTGCTGCCTATCACAACACGTTTGTCGTCATAATGGGTAGCAATACCGTGAGCTACGATGTATTCCACTTCACTGTGGTCTTCCTCATGCTTGATTCCTTCCTCTTCAGCCTGTCTTACAATAGCTGTTGCGATACTGTGTGCAAAGTGCTCTTCGATACAGGCAGCCATTCTCAAGATCTCTTCCCTGGTGTACCTTTTGGTCATCGGGAATACATGAACGACCTTAGGAGAAGCATTTGTCAGAGTTCCTGTCTTGTCAAATACAATGGTATCTGCGGTAGCATATTTTTCAAGGAATTTTCCTCCTTTAACCATCATACGGTTGTCTGATGCTTCACGCATTGCAGATATGATTGACAATGGAGTTGTAAGCTTGATTGCACATGAAAAATCAACCATCAATACGGACAATGCCTTTGTGGCATTTCTAGTAAAGAGATATGTCAGTGCGGTTGCAAGGAAACTGTAAGGAACAATTGAATCTGCCAGTTTTTCAGCTTTGCTTTGTGCATCGGCTTTTAGCTCTTCTGAGTTTTCAATAAGGTCAATGATCTTGTTAAGTCTGGTTTCCTTATTGATTGAATAAACCTCAACAATAATGTTTCCTTCCTCAATTACTGTTCCGGCATGGACTGTTTTGCCAGGTCTTTTGTGAACGGCCAACGGCTCTCCTGTCATTGAAGCCTCATTAACCATTCCTTCGCCGTCAACTACTTTTCCATCCACAGGAATTACATCGCCCATGTGGATTTTGATTTTATCTCCTTTTTTAATATCCAAAGCAGGACATTGCTCTTCTGTACCGTCATCATTTACTAACCATACGGTATCAATATTCAATGCCAAACTGTCCTTAAGAGTGCTTTTGGCTTTCTGTACAGTATAGTCTTCCAATGCATCAGAAATGGACAGCAGGAACATCATGGAACTTGCAGGTGCGAAATCTTTCATATATAATGCGCCGGCAACTGCCGCTCCATCAAGAAGTGCCACATCAATACGGAAATCAGTAAGACTGTCCAATCCTTCCCAGATGTATCTTGTAGCTCTCAATACAGTTAATATATTTTTAAGCCTGATTGGGAAAAATATCCTTCCGAATAACCTGTATCCAATCATTTTAGTTAATTTCAATATAAAGTCATCAGTGATTTCTTTTGAAAGCTGAAGCTGAGTTGCTTCTGCTTCAAACAGATCATCCAATGTGATGGAATCCAAAATCTTGAAAATTTTATTTTTGTTGGAAACGTCATCATAATAAATCAGAATACTTCCGTTTCTGTGTGATGTGTAAACCTCATGGATAAAATCATTTTCCAAAAGTAATGAAGCAAGACCATAGCCTTCCTTTTGAGTGAAAGCCCATTGGCCTGAACGAACCCTCAGGCGGGTTCCTTTATCATACATTACTTGATATTTCATTTTTCTTACCTTGATAAAAAAAATCTTATTCTTTGTCTTCTTCAACGTAAATTTCTTTTTTGACTTCGGAGTTTGCGTCGACAACGATGTCTTCTGCGTTTTCTCTCATGTCCTGGTAGCATTCTTCTGCATCTTTTTTAGCAGCTAATACTGCTGCCATACCTTTGGTACATGATTCTTTAACAGCTTCTGATTCTAAGATTTTTTTACCAATTATAGCGGTTGCAATTCCACCAGCAAAAATAAGTGCATGTTTATGTTTCATTACAGTGTCAACATATTCTTTTTTAATCATTTTTTCAATCTCCCGTAATTTTTTATCTATTGGAAAATGTAAATTCCAATAACATTATTATTTTTATTGACAATATTATTTAAATTTTAGGCAAACCTAAAACATATGTAATTTTTACGCATACATAAATTTTAACTTTTGTCTAAATTATGCATTGTCTAATATAATATTAAATAATAAGTAATATATAAAATATTCGATTTTTAATAAGTTTTAGGCCAAACTAAGAATAATTATTAGGCTAAACTTAATTTAAATTTACGTGCATCAAAATAATTTTTAGTCATTCCAAAATTAATTTCATGATTCAAACAAAAACTTTATTAACAATTAAGTTAAATATAAATTACACTATATTGGAGATTAAAAAAATGGACGAACATAAAGAAACATTTTCAAAAATCGGCTTTAACTATTTGCTTCTGGCACTGATACCAATAATATTTCAAATCATCATAGCAAATATTGTATCCTTGGTTGATGTCAATCTGTTGAATGACATTAACATTCAGACAATAATAGGATCCATAACTAGCTATATCCTCATATTTCCGATTTTTATATATCTGATGAGAAAAATCGAAACCGTGAACATCGATAAAAACAGACTGAATGTTATAGGTTTTTTAAAATGCATATGCATAGCAATAACTCTGATGATAGCGGGAAACCTGATTGGAACGGTCATAACCACACTGATTGGAAACACAATGTCCAATGAAGTTATAAACCCCGTAGAACAGCTGATTGAAAATTCAAGCATCTACATTAACCTGCTAATAATATGCACAGTGGCACCAATCTTTGAAGAAATATTTTTCAGAAAGATTCTAATCGAGAGAACAATTAAATATGGTGCGAAACTGTCCATAATTTTGTCCGCATTAATCTTTGCACTCTTTCATGGAAATCTGAGCCAGTTTTTCTATGCATTTCTCCTTGGAGGATTTCTGGCATATCTCTACATAAACACAGGCGAAATCATATACCCTATTATAATACATGCCTGCGTGAACTTCTACGGATCTGTAGTCAGCATATTTTTCAGCTCAGCAGCAGAAAACATTGCTCAGGGAATAATGAATATCTGTGACATTGGAATAATTGCACTTTATTTCATAATATTGGTTTCGGCTCTCTTTGTTGGACTATATGAAATATTTACGAAATACAACAAAATTGAATTGAATGATTCAAAAAGAGAGACTTATCTTGAAAAACCAGCGCAAACAGTGCTTGTAAATGCAGGAATGATTTTATTAATAATATACTTCATTTTAAAAATATTAACATCACTAAATATAATAGTGATTTAAAAAAATAGTAAATAAACTTCAAAAATTAATTTGAAGCTTAATCCATAGTTTCCAATACACTGTTTAATATCTGCAGGGATTTTGAAAATGCAGGCATACCTGAAGTCAATAATACTACCCTTAAAACATCAACGATTTCATCTTTGCTGATGCCTAACACTTCAATAGCACTTTTGATTTGTTTTTTGGTTGCTCTTGGATCTGCACGGGATGCTGTAATTCCAATAGCTATTAATTTTTGGGTTTTGTAATCCAGGATTTTTCCATCCCACACAGTTTCATTCAAATCAGACACAAGTTCATACAATTCAGGATATTGATCTTCCAATTCACGAATACCTTTTCCGTAATATACATCGCCTTTCATATTAACCTCTCTCCAAAATAATTTTAATTAATTAATGATTTAATTTTTAAGTTATATATAATTAATAGCTATTTAATTAATACCCGCATCTACAATACTTAAGCAATGCAATAACACAGGTCGTTGTTGGAAACATAATACAAAATCAAAAAAAAACTGTTAAAAAAAGTAAATGGATTGTTACAAATTGATATTTTTCAACTTAACTAGCTTTTCTTTTAATTCAGGAACTTCAACTGTCAATGCATACCACATAACATCAAATTCTGCGGATTCATATTTATGAGTCATGATATTACGCATATCCTTAATACTACGCCAAGGAATATGATTATAATTTTCTTTAAAATCATC
>NZ_JAZUMY010000009.1:0-37852 GCF_045603845.1 Methanobrevibacter sp. | reverse complement strand
TTACCTGAGTTAATAATCCTTTTAGCTTCTCTTGAATTATCAGCTAATTTTAAAATATCCCTGATAACTAAAGTTAATGGTATTGCATCAGCAATAGCGTGAGAACCTGCGGAAGGTTTTACAGTCCAGGTATCTTCTTTAGGATGAATAGGCCAAGTTTTAGGTGCTTTGTATCTTTTAAGATGTTTTCTAGATCCCATTTTAGCCATTTTAATTATCTCCTCTATTTTTAATTCTTCTATCGTCTTTTGTATCAGCATCAATAATCATTAAGTTAGATGGATCAACTGGAAGGAAAACTGCAGTTCCGTCAGGTTTTGATAAGGTAACTTCTTCAATAGTTACTTTGTAAGAACCGTAATCAACTCCGAGAACTTCTCCTTCATGTCCTTTGAAATCTCCACGGAGAACTCTAACTTTATCCCCTGTTCTTAATGGTAAAGACCTTTTACCTAAATCTGCCCTTAAATCTTTACTTAAAGTAGCACTTAAATGTTTACCACGTGTATGAGCAGGAGCATTATAAAGAGCTTTTCTTTGTTTTCTTGGTTGTTTTGACATTTTTTCACCTATACTAAAATATTTGCTGCACTACCTACACTAGGCCATCTGTCAGCAGCTTCTTTAGCTACAGGACCTCTGATTTCAGATCCTTTTAATATTCCTTCAGGAGTAATGATAACAGCAGCATTATCTTCAAATTTAACACGAAGACCATCAGCACGCCTATATTCCTTTTTTTGTCTAATTACTACTGCGTTAACGATTTCTCTCCTCATATCAGCAGTTCCTTTTTTAACAGAAGCAACAACTAAGTCTCCAACACCAGCAACGTCTAATCTTCTTCTTACCCCTTTAAATCCTTTTACGGAAATAATTTCGATTTCACGTGCACCAGTGTTATCAACACATTGGAGTCTTGCTCCAATTGGTAATGCTTTAGATACACTTGATGTTAATGGTTTCATATTATTTACTCTCCTTTAACCTCAACTAAAACAAAATGTTTAGTTTTACTTAATGGTCTGCATTCTGCAACTTTTACAGAATCACCAACATTCACATCTAAACAATCTGGTTTGTGAACATTGATTTTAGATTTTCTTTTTTCGTATCTTTCATATTTTCTAATGAATTTATAGTAACTACGTTCGACACTAATAGTCCTTTCAGCTTTGTTACTTACAACAATGCCTTCAAGAACTTGACCTCTTACAGGTAAAGTCCCGTGGAAAGGGCAGTTAGGATCATCACATGTAGTTTCTGGTTCTTGAACATTAAGCCCAACCATATTATCACCATTTAAATTTTTTTAAACCTTTTTTTTATTCTATCTTCAGGACGAATAGACAAAATATCACCAATCACTTCGACCTTTTCACCAGACGGAATTTCGAAAGTGAAAATTGAACCTTTTTTTGGGATTAATTTTTCCTGACCCTCAGATTCAATTTTAAAGGTATTTTTTGTCTCATCAATAACCGTTCCATATAAATTAAGAGATTTAACAGTTTTACTTTTTACGTCAACATTCAGTCCAATGAATTCATGATGCACCAAATTGTTTGCAGTAATCATATTCCCAATCTCTTAACTAAAACATTTATAATAAATCATGCAGAAAAATTATAAAATTTTATTGAATATATCGAAGGATTTATCTTCTTTTTTTATTATTTTTCTTAGATTCACGAATTTCAATTGTATCAGATGAGAAACCCATTTCAGATAAAACTTCTTTGACTTTTACTTTATGGTCACCTTGAAGCTCTATTTGGCTATTTTTAGCAGTTCCTCCACAAGCACATTTTGCTTTAAGAGTTTTAGTAAGCTCTTTGATATCAATATCATGTTCATCGATACCTTCGATAATAGTCATGAGTTTTCCAAATCTTCTTCTAACTGTAAAAACCTTTACAGCTTGAACTTCACGTGCTATTTCTTCACAAACACAAAGTTCTTCGGGAAGCCCACATACATCACAGATTTTTGACATTTAATTCTCCTTCTGTTTTTCATTCAATATTGTAAGAACACGAGCAATTGTTCTTTTTAATTCTCTAATTTTTCCAGGGTTTTCGTTAACCCCAGCAGCTGCACTTTTAGAAACATTTTTGGATAATTCCGCTCTGAGTTCAATTAATTTTTCTTGAATCTCATCAACTTCCATGTCCCAAATTTCTTTACTTCTTAAAATCGCCATTGTTCCAACTCTTTTAAGATAATTAAATTTAGTATTTAACTATCGTCTTCTTCTACTTCTTCAGTAGCTTCTTCTTCAACAACTTCTTCTAATTCCTCTAAATCCTCAATTTCCTCGATGATTTCTTCTTCGATGACTTCTTCAGTTTCAACATCGATTTCTTCTTCAATAACTTCACCATCATCTTCTTCGATGATCATTTTTGGAGGAAGAATTTCTACGGAATCAGGTAATACAGTTTCTGGAGGCATAATTCTTACATAAATACCTAATACACCAGGTTTTAATTGAACTGTTGCAAATCCTTCTTCAACTAATCTGATGGAAGGTTCACCACATTTTTTAATGTATCCTTCAACAAATTTAGCAACAGCAGATCTTGAACCTCTGATTTTACCAGAAATAGTAACTTCTACACCTTGAGCTCCAGCTCCCATAATTCTACGAATAGTGGAATAAGCAACTCTTCTGAAGTGCATACCCCTTTGTAACATGTTAGCTATTTTATAAGCCATGATTTTAGGGTTGAGTTCAGGAACAGCAACTTCTTTAACTTCAATTTGAGGATTGTCTAATCCAAATTCGTTTTTAAGAGTGTTGGTAATAGATCTGACATTTTTTCCACCTCTACCAATTACCATACCTGGTCTTTCAGCGTAAACAATGACCATGGTACCTAAAGGTGTAATCTGAACATCCATACCACCGTATCCTGCTCTTTCAAGTTCTTTTTCTAAATATTCATCAATTCTGGTTCTTCTAAGGCCCTCTGTGACAAAATCTTTTTCTATCATTAGTTAGCCTCCTGTAAAACTATTTGAATGTGAGTTGTAGGTGTATTGAACGGAGTCATTCTACCGAATGCTCTAGGGATGTAACCTCTGATAACAATACCTCTGTGGCTTGAAATATGTTCAATGAATAATTTTTCAGTGTCCATACCTTTGTATTCAGCATTAGCTTCAGCATTTTCTAAAACTTTTAATATTTGTTCTGCTGCTTTTACAGGGTATCTGCCGCTAGGCCATCCTTCTTGTCCTTTTCTGTGACCGACACCTTTGTTGTGTCTTTTGAAAGGAACTGATTTTTTCATTTCAATAACATCTTCTAAATAAGTTTTAGCTTTAGCTACTTCCATTCCTCTTATTGCGTTGCAAATTTCAACACTGTGTTTAGGGGAAATCTTGAGAGATTTTGCCATAGCACGTGCAGTTTTTGCTTCGTCAACATCTTTATTATAAGCATATCCATTTTTAGCCATGATCTAATCTCCTTATTTAAGTGGTACAAACATAGATGATCTTGTAGCTCCCATACCTGGGTCCCCATGTTGAACTCTTTGTCTGGTTGGTGCATATTCACCAAAGTAATGACCGAGCATTTCTGGAGTAATTTTCACTTCAACAAAGTTACGACCATCGTAAATACCGAAAGTGGTTCCAACCATTTCAGGTATAACAATCATATCTCTACAATGGGTCCTTACAACGACAGGACGACCATCTTTAGTTCCTTCTTTATTCAACTTTCTCATTTTATCCAAAACTTTTTGTTGTCTTGGTAAGAATCCTCTTTTTAAAGATCTTCTTTGTCTTGCAGGATATAATTTCATTACTTCCTCTAAAGACATTTCTTGTAATTCTTCAAGAGTATAACCTTTATATTTAAATACTTTTCTTGCCAATGGAACACCCTCTATCTATCTTTTTAATCCAGTTCTTCTAGCTGCAATTGAACCAACTTTTCTTCCTGGTGGTGCATGTCTTGAAATAGTAGTAGGACGACCAGGATGTTGTCTGTTACCTCCCCCGTGAGGGTGATCTACTGCGTTCATTGCTACTCCTCTAACAGTCATACATTTCTTACCTTTAGCTTTAAGAGCGTGCCATCTTTTACCGGCTTTGAGATAAGGTTTATCTTTTCTACCTCCACCAGCTACAACACCGATACTTGCACGACAATTAGGGTTTAAATATTTTAATTCACCTGATGGTAATTCAACAACAGTTTGATTAGCATCGTGAGTAATTAAAGAAGCATAAGTTCCAGAAGATCTTACGAAACGACCACCGTCTCCAGGAGTATTTTCAATATCGTAAATTGGAGTACCTTCAGGGATTTCAGCGAGTGGTAATGTGTTACCAAATTTGATAGGTGCGGAAATACCACATTCAATTTCATCATCCACTTGAATGCTTTCAGGTGCTAAGATAAATTTCTTTTCTCCGTTTTCGAATTTTACTTCTGCGATAGGAGCGGTTCTTGCTGGGTCATGGACAATGTCAATGACTTTACCTTTAATACTACCTTCTTTTTCTAATGCATCGAAAGATCTGTATCTAATTTTATCTTTAAAACGATGAGAAGCAACACGATGAGTAGGAGTTCCTTTACCTCTTCTTTGATGTATTAATCGTTTTCCCATTCAAATTCCTCCTTAGAATACTCCTATTCTGACAGCAAGTTCTTCTGCCATTTCTTCTTCTACAAGTTTAATGTATGCTACTTTTTCACCTTTAGTAGTAATGTGAGTATTAACTCTAGCTACTTTTTCTTCGTATAAGTCTTCAAAAGCTCTTTTGATTTGGCCTTTGTTAGCTGTACGACGTACGACAAAAGTAATTTCATTATTTAAGTCGATTAAATTCATGGTTTTTTCAGTAACATGAGGTTTAATAATAATTGAGTATGAATCCATAATAATCACCTTAATTTATCCAAATTATTGGAATAAACCTCCTAACTTTTCTACAGCAGATTTAGTGTAAATAGTAAGTCTTCCTGGGTGAGTACCTGGTGCTAATAATTCAGCGTTTAAGTTGTCAACAACTACAACATCTACACCAGCGTGGTTTCTTGCACCTAAGCTGATACCATCATCTTCACCAACAACTAAAAGAGGTCCTTTTACTTTTTTGTATTTTCTTCCTCTTGTTTTACCTCTACCTGCTCTAATTCTTTTACCTTCTTTTGCACGAATAATATCATCATAAACTCCTAAACTTTGGAAGATTTCACGAGTTTGTTTAGTAGTTTTTACAGAACAGATTTCGTCTTCAACAATGATAGGTACTTGTTCTAAATCGTCAACTTTGTGACCTCTGTTAGCAACAAGTTCTTTGTTGGTAGTTGCTGCGATAGCAGATCTAATAGCGAATCTTTTTTCTTTTATGTTGATTTTTTCGTGATGATTTTTCTCAGCTCTTGTTGGGTGAGCTTGTCTACCACCAATAGCCATTGGTACAAAAGCTGCTCTTGAACCATTTTTAATCCTAGGAACTCTAGCAGTACCTCTACCGGAACCCCAACCTTTAGCTGAAGTTCTTTTACCTGCCATAGGGTCGTTACCCCATGGTTGTACTCTAGCAGATTGTGCTGATAAAACAGCTCTTTTGATTAAATCTGGTCTGTACACTTCATCAAAAATTGCAGGAAGTTCGATTTCTTCTTTTACTTCCCCATTAATAGAATAAACATTAGCCTTCATGATTATACCCCTTGTTTAGATTTAGTACTTATATAATTGATTTGAGGTATATCCTCAGATTTCTTATTAGGTCTAATAGCTTGTCTTAAAATAACTAACCTTTTGGATGGTCCTGGAAGAGAACCTTTTACTAAGATATAATCATTTTTAACAACACCATATTTAATAAATCCACCATCTGGGTTGATTTGATCAACTTCATCTGCAGATGCAATTTTTAAAATCCTTTTATTGAATTCAGTTCTTTTATGGTATCCCATTTGACCTGCTTGTGCTACAGTCCACATAGTTCTTCTTGGAGTCCAAGGACCAATTGAACCGACGTGTCTTCCTTTACCACTTCTAGTAGCTTTACCATATTGAATTCTAATATTCCATCTTTTAACTACACCCTGGAATCCTTTTCCTTTTGTAGTTGCGATTGCATCAACAAATTGACCTTCATTAAAGATTTCACTAGCTTTTACTTCATTGCCTAATAATTCCAAAGCAGTATTTAATTTTTCTTCAGCGTTTGCGCCTCCGATACCACATTCAAATATGTCTGGTTTTTTCTTAGGTACGCTAGTCACTTTAGGATTGGTGTGTACTAAGACTTTAATATCTTCTGTGCGATCTAAAACACCTTGTATTTTTGCAATAGCTTCAGATTTATTGTATTCTTTAGGAAGTGAAATTTTCCTAGAGAGTTCTTCATCCAAATTATCTGCAAGTACTTCGGTGATTACTTTCAATCCACGAGAAGTTCTTTCATATGCTCTAATTCCCATCACTACGACCGGAGGGACTTCCAAAACAGTAACTGGAGTGAAAACTTCCATACCATTAGTTGGAGAGTTTTTATCGGTATCAGTAATCAATGTATGAGTCATACCGACTTTATACCCTGCGAGGCCTAGTAATTTTGGTTCATCATTTTGCGGCCAAGCCTTTACTCTAGGGGTTTCTTTTGCTGCTCTTTTCCTTGGACTGTAAGCAACAGACCCTTTTCTTGGCTGGTGATGTCTTACCATTCATTAACCTCCTTAATATATATTTTTCCTTTATTTTAATTATATTCAAATTTTTAATAGCTTGAACTAAGCTATTTTGACAAAATTATCAAAAAATAATTCCGTCGAAATAATAAATAGCTGTAAAAAACATTACAACTAGATAAATATTATTGCAATATATTCTAAATGAGCTAAAATTTATTTGAAGCACAATAAAGAATTTATTTAATGTATAAATAATTCTGCGCCAAGTTATTTTTGGAGAGTCCCAAAAATATCAATGTATAAAAAGTTGAGCAAGTAATCTATTAGCAGTGTAAAAACTAATAAACAAAGTGAATTAAAATCTCATAAAGTTAAATAAAGAAAGCGTAGCGACAACTGCCTCTTCAGTTCTGTCAGTTTCAGTACCCTGACCAGGTATAGTATTTAATTTAACTAAATCCCAATTAGGATTAGAAACATCTTCTTGAATTGAAGAATAAGGGCCACCAAACAAAATAGCAATACTTCTAGATTCTTCTACTTTATGCTTTAATTCATCAAAAATAGAATCAATATAATCTCCATATCTTGTAGTTTCAATTACAAGATCCGGTTTAATTAATTTTAAGCTATTTTTAAGACTCTTATTAGAGGACATAACATTATATCCCCAGTAAATGTCATCTGGTTTATCAGGTGTGACTATTACTTCTTTCTTAGCTATTTTAGCAATCTTAAAGTCAAAGATTTGTTTAACTGAAAGTTGCTCTTTGCAGAATGCAAGTTTATCCATACCTATATCAACAAAAGTTCCTTTATTGTTTCTTTTAACAGTGAAACCTTGTCTATAATCACCGACGTCAGGTTGACTATTCAAAGGATGATGTGGAGTTCTTAGCGGCGGGAGAATACCTACATGCTTAAGTTCCTTTTTTATTGGAAAAGCTTGTTTCCTCAAATATTGAGGTGTGTCCATAAAACTTAAAACCTCAGCCATAAAGGCTCCGTCACTTTCTCCATCTTCATTTTTCATATGGTCATCATTATAAATAACCACATTATCTGCTTGAAACACGGCTAAAGCTCTACCTAAAATCCCTACTTTATAAGTACGGACCTTGAGATCTTTAGACTCAGAAAGAAATGAATTTGGAATAAATATAGATAGCTCGTCTTTATACATCATACATAATATATTATGTAAACTATATAAAGATTACCCTACATTTAACTTCACTAAAATAGATTTACACATTTTAAGTATTATATCAACTATAATACCCGTAGCTCTTTTTATGCTACCAACTTTTTTATACTCAGAGAATATATTAATATTATATATTATGTATCTACTATATAAAGGTATGCATTTTTAGGATAAAAAAAAGAAAAAATAGAGTTTTTTAAAAAAATTAAATAACAGTAACTCTATTTCCAATGGCCAATTGGTCATAAACCGAAGTAATTATATATTCCCCGGAAGGCAGGTTAATATTCAATTTGGCAAAACCGTCACTGCCGGTTAATCGGTTATAAAAGACACCGTTAATGTTAAATGTAATGTTCTGTCCGGAACAAGGTTTTCCAACACCGTCAATAAGCTTTGCAACAAACTGATCAGGACTGCCATAATTTTTAACCAAATCCTCAGCAAACAATACTGGGAGAACCGTGATTTTATTTGAAACCAGACATCCATTATAGTTGGCGGTTATTGTATAATTTCCCGGCTGCAAGTTAATATTAAGTTTAACATGACCTGTAGCATTGGATATCCTATTATAAAACACTCCATTAATATTGAACGTCACGTTCTCACCTGAAACCGCATTTCCCTGTCCGTCAACGATACTGATAACGTATTGGCTTGCATTTCTATAATATTTAACAAGGTCATTATTTTCCATGATAGATGGGATTACAGTTATTAAATTAGAAATTCTCTCACCAGTTAAAGTGTTTAAGGAAGTAATTATATAAGATCCCTGATTTAGATTGATGTTCAATTTAGCAACACCTACAGAATTGGTTGTGCGATTATAGAACACTCCATTAATGTTGAAGGTTACAGTAGTGTTTGCCAGATGATGTCCCGTAAAGTCAGTGAATATTGCATAGAACTGAGAATCATTCTTATATATCTTAGTTAAATTTGATGCATCAACCGTTGATTTTACAAATATGACCGCATCAGTAGCATATGTTTGATTATTTTCATCAACATAGAATGCACTTATTTCATATTCACCGCTATCCAGATTAATAGTCAGTGATGCCAAACCGTCGTCATTTGTTTTACGTGAATAATTAACACCATTTAAACAGATTTTAACTGAAGCATTGACTATAGGGCGGGTATTGTCTGTTAAATTAACAGTGAATTTTGAACCATCCTTATAATACATATCCAAATCTTTACTTTCAAGCTTAATATTTTCTTTTGATATCTCAAAATTCTGGCTGGATAAAATATATGTATAATATTCATTTTCAGGATGATATGCCTTTACATTATAAGTTCCATTGCTTAAACTGCTGAGTTTTAAGGAAACGCTTCCCAAGATGTCAGTGGTCTGAGAGATATTTTCAATCAGATTGCCCTTTGAATCATAGACTTCCATAACAATCAATTGATTAGCCTGGCGATGATCGGAATAGATAAGCTGGCCATTCTGACTATTTTCAGCACCTTTGACGAAGTTATCAAAATCACCAGTATTCATAACACCATCAATTCCCCAATAGGTAACATTTGAGAAAAAGATTTGGGATTCAGTGAATCTGTTGAATGCATTAATCAGCAAGTTTTTAGCATTGAATGTTGAAATGATTTCAACATCAGAACCGTTTACTGAAATGTTAAATGAAATACCTGATGATGAAGCCCTGTTGTTTATCAAACTGGAATTTATCAGATTCACATTGGAATCAAAAAACACCTGAAAAACGGATCCTTCGTCTGCAGAATTATTTATAAATCTTGAATTGGAAACAGTACCTCTGAATTCAGGCCCATAAATGACTGCTCCACTTTTGCCGGCAGAACAGTTTACTGCAGTTATATTGTCAAAGACAACAGTATTTTCATTAACACACATTGCTCCGCCATTACCTGAAACATGGCAATTGATGAATGTGGAATTAAACAAATAACTGCTTTTCCTATGCCAGTTTATTGCTCCTGCATCTAAAGCAGTACAATTAATAAAGTTACAGTTATATAATTTATTTTGAGCCCCTTCAATGTGCATAGCTCCCCCAATGAAAGAGGAACAATTAATAAAATTGGAATTTTTCACAGTCAGAAAATTATTCTTCAGATATATCGCTCCGCCATATAGCTGAGACGAATCGCCAATGAAATCACAGTCTGAAATGGTCACATACCTTGACCAAATGTTAAAACAGGACCCCTCCACTGAATAGGCATTTATGAAAGTAATCCCTGAAATGTCAAAATAATCCTGATCAATAGCAAATATGCTCGTTTTATTTCCATCAATTATAACTTTTTCTCCTTCAACAGCCCTGATTGTTAAATTTGAAAAAGGAACCGCCAAATTAGTATTATTAACTCCAGAATATGTTCCTTCCTTAATATAGATAACATCATTTGAATAAGACCTGTTTATAGCTGTACGAATATCACCAAATGGATTATCGATAGAACCATCACCATCAACAGCACCATCAGCACTTACGTAATAAGTATTAAAATCATTAGAAGACAGGTTATCCTCAGCAGAAACAAAAGGAATTAATAAAAAAAATAATAATAGTAAAACCAAATAACGTTTCATATAAATCCCCTTCGTTAATACTTTGCACAACGGTGTTAATATATTTAAAGGGTTGACCTTATGACAATCACGTTTACATCACGAGATTCCTTTGTATGGAAATCATAAATCTTTGGAATAGGGAAGCTGTATCTGAAAATATGAGTAATTTCAAAGGAAAGCTCATCGAAATAATTAATTAGGAAATCCTCTGTTGAAGCCATGTGAAATGAATATAACACATCGGGCGACAAGTCATGGGCTTTTTTGACAAATTTCAAATCCATACCTTTATCGGCCTTTTTTTGAGAACCGAAAGGAGGGTTTTGAAATATTGTGTCTGCATCAAAGTTATTTTCAAGACCCAAAACATCCTCTGAAATGAAGTCAATATTTTCAGCTTTCATATTACTGGCATTTTCTAAAGCCAGATTTATGGAATCCTCATCAATGTCAATGCCTATTGCTGATTTTGCGCCAAGCAAAGCAGACCCGATTGCAAATATTCCGCTTCCGCAGCCCAAATCAAGGATATTTTTATCTTCAATATCTCCCAAGGACAATGCATTCCACAATAAATCAGAAGCAATAATTGAAGGAGTGGAATACTGTTCAAGCTCAACTTTTGGTTTTGGATGTGGGAGAATCGATTGAATTTTCATTTCCAAATGTTTTTTTCGTGTAATTTTTTTCATCTAATCAACAAATATATTATTTATAGTAAATATAATTATAATATACTAAAAATTACTTTGAGGTTTCAAATGTTTGAAAAAATATTAATTGCAAATAGGGGTGAAATAGCTATTAGAGTTATGCGAGCTTGCCGTGAACTCGACATAGAAAGTGTAGCAGTATACTCTGATGCAGATAAAACATCACTATATACAAATTATGCGGATGAAAGTTATCCTTTAGGTAATCCTTCTCCTGCAAAATCATATTTGAATATTGAAAAAATAATCAATATTGCGCTTGAATCTGGAGCTGATGCAATCCATCCGGGATACGGATTCCTAGCAGAAAATCCTAAATTTGGAGAAGAATGTGAAAAGAACGGAATTAAGCTTATTGGACCAAGCGGAAAGGTTATCCATGAAATGGGAGATAAAATCACATCAAAAGCTTTGATGAAAAAAGCAGGTGTGCCGGTTATTGAAGGAACTCCTGAAGGAGTAAGCGATATCGAAGAAGCAAAAGAAATTGCAAGACAAATCGGATACCCCGTTATTGTCAAAGCTTCCGCAGGTGGTGGAGGTATCGGTATGCGTGCAGTTTATGAAGAAGAGGAACTTGTGCGTGCAATAGAATCCACACAGTCAGTTGCTGCGACAAACTTCGGTGATTCAACAGTATTTATTGAAAAATACCTTGAAAAACCAAGACACATTGAATTCCAGCTTTTAGCTGATGAGCATGGAAATGTAATTCATGTGGCAGACAGGGAATGTTCCATCCAAAGAAGACATCAGAAATTACTTGAAGAAGCACCTTCCCCAATCATGACTGAAGAATTGAGAGCTGAAATGGGTGGAAGCGCCGTTAAAGCTGCAGAATATATCGGTTATACAAGTGCCGGTACAGTAGAATTCCTGTATGATAACGGAAACTATTATTTCCTTGAAATGAACACACGTATTCAGGTAGAGCATCCGATTACGGAACTTGTAACCAATACTGACTTAATCAAAGAGCAGATAAAAATTGCAGCCGGTGAAGAGTTAAGCTATTCACAGGATGACATTAAAGTAACCGGACATGCAATCGAATGTCGTATCAATGCAGAAGACCCACTTAATGACTTTTCACCAAATCCCGGTAAAATTACCGGATACAGGTCTCCTGGAGGACCAGGTGTACGTCTAGACAGTGGAGTCTACATGAATTATACCATTCCAACATTTTATGATTCCATGATTTCCAAATTGATTACATATGGAAGAAACAGAGAGGATGCCATAAACAGAATGAAAAGGGCATTGAGCGAATACATCATATTGGGTGTAAAAACAACAATTCCATTCCATAAAGCTATTTTGAGAAATCCTAACTTCATTAGTGGAGATTTGAATACTCACTTTATCGATACCTACAAAAAAGGTATTGAAAGCGAAATGAACAATGTTATTGCTGAAGATTTGGAGAAAGTCAATAAACTTAAGTCAACATTCATGCCAGGTAAGAAAATAGCCGCAATTTCCGCCGCTGTCGGATCTTACCAAAATCAAGTGATGAGTCATAGAGCTAAAAAATAATTTAATGGGATTAAAATGCGAAATGAAATAATTAATCTATTAAAAAAAGAGGAAAAGTTTTCTGAAAAAACTATCGATGAACTTCGTGACGTGGAAATTAACGATTTTGCTGAAATGATTAAGGATCTTGGTCAGCAGCCAACTGAATATATCAAAAGAGAAGAAATCGTTAAAGACTTGAATACCGAACAGATTGGAAAAGAGCTGTATATCTTCAAAGAGGTTATGTCTACCAACACGGTGGCAAAATTCCTATCCGCAAATCATGCTGAAAACGGATGTGTCATTCTTTCAGAAAAGCAAAGCAATGCAAAAGGAAGGCTAGGCAAATCCTGGGAATCACCTTTAGGAGGAATATGGTTATCAATCATACTCAAATCACAGGTTGACCATTCCAAACTGCCTATGATTACCCTGGCTACAGGTGTGGCAGTTGTAAAAGCTCTCGAAAAAGTAGGAATAACTAATGCTGAAATCAAATGGCCTAATGACATAATGATTAACGGTAAAAAGGTTTCAGGCATTTTAACCGAAGCAATTACCAAATTCAACACTATTGAAAATATCATTATTGGTGTTGGAATAGATGCTAATTTTGATGTGGATATTCTTTCAAAAGAATTGCAGGAAGGAACTACTACATTAGATACTGAATTAGGTCATAGAGTAGATGAAAACGAGATAATCAGACTTTTCCTTGAAGAATTTGAAAAAATCTTCATATTGTTTAATGATGGAGGATTTGAACAGATACTTAAAGAATGGAGAAAATATTCATATTCCATTGGAAAAATCGTAGAAGTAAGAGAACCTTTCAATAAATCCTATGACGGATATGTTTTAGGAATCAGCCGTGAAGGCGCTCTTGTTGTTGAAAAAATTGATGGAACCCTAGAAAAAGTAATTTCCGGAGAATGTATAATTAAAAATTAAATACAATCTCCCTACATTTATCTTCATTAATAACCAATTTTTCCAAGTTATTAAATGAAGATACTATTTTTTTATTTAAATCATTTAAATCCAAATTAAAAGCATCACCAGTTGACAAATCAAATCTTATTGTAGCGGATGCTCCGGGCATGGAAACTGCAGGTATTGTAATAATTCCATGTTCCCTTAACAATATAAAAGAGAATACAAAAGCAACATCTTTATCAGACAGATCATGGTTTACTGTAATTTCATCAGCCAAATCTTTTGGAGTAATCATTACGCCCGTCGGAGTTGCCCTGAAATTATTGAAATTCTCATTCAATAAATTTAAAAGTTCCTCCTTTCTTGAAAAACTTCTAATTAAATTTTCGCCATCGAAATTCTTTATACCGTTTAACATTGCAAGAACTGCGGGAGGCTGGGCTTCAAGACCAAACTGATTGACTTTGACTTTAATTTCATCTATTAACTCCCTACGGCCTGCCATTAATCCTCCCCGTGGGCCGGGCATTAACTTGTCAGTGCTGGTAATGGCAATATCCGCACCCAAATCGCAGGCTTTTGGCTGATTGAATACAACTGTTCTAAGTCTTGCTCCAGAGGCATCATCAACCATTACAGGAATATCCTTTTCATGAGCCATTTCTATGACTTTTTTAAAGTTATCCAAATCTATTACCTTATGATCCATGGTCGAACCGGTAATAACGACAAGAGATGTGTTATCAGGTATAGAAAATTCATCAAAATTATCTGTTTCACTATAATTGGCATTGACTAATGCACAGCTTCTAGGGATGGATGGGTGTGCCGGCAATTGAGCCAAATAATGAACAACATTAGTGTTTTCACTCACAAGCGTTAAAATAGTTGCAAGTATTCCTGAAGAAGTCCTATTTAAAGGTAAAACTTTTTCACCACCCATATGTTCAATTCCAACCTTCTGAAGTTCCTCTTCAAAAATAGCTGGACCGACATATGTCTCTAAAAGGTTAATCTCCGAAGGAGATGCTATAAATCCTCCAGACAAACCTGTCAAATCATATAAAGAGTTACGGGATTTATTCGAAACCCAATCTTTGATTATGGATAAAGCGTTTTCCCTTTTTTTAACTTCATCTAAGGAATTGTTGACTATCATCTAAGCATCATCCAATTCTAATTTGAAATCAGCTAAAGCTTCAAGGAAAGGTTTTAAATCTTTTTCTGTTAATGGAATTGAAGCATATTGTTCTTCCTCAGGTTCCTCATATGAATATTCCGCATCAAGGATTTTACCGTCAGGAGTAACCCAAATCATTAAACTGTCACTGACAGTATCGCTTTTTTTGGTTGGTGGGAAAAATATTTCAAAAGAGGTTCCTAATTGACTAAAGAACTTTTCTTTTTCTTCATCACTTTTATTGCATTTTTTAATTTTACGAATTCTTGATTTCAATCTTTTCTCAGCTAATTCATTAATATCAGACATATCTAAAACTCCTTAAAAAAATTACTTTTATGTAACTTATACATATTTTTAAAATTATATTATATAAATGATATTGATTAGTCATACAAGCTATTGCCATGACTGTCCATTGCCACAATCAATGGCCCGAAATCTTTGACTTTAAGATTCCAGATAGCTTCAGGCATTCCTAAATCCAGCCAGTCAACGCTTTCAATCTCTTCAACCGCATCAACATATAATGCAGCACATCCGCCAGTAGCAACCACATAAACAGCTTCATGTTCAATCAAAGCTTCACGAACACTGTCATCCATACCGCCTTTTCCTATGACAATTTTCGGACCCATTGCAATAACGTCACTCTGATACGGGTTCATGCGCATTGAAGTTGTAGGACCAATGGCAACCATTTTGTAATCATCACCCTCTTGGGTTATAATAGGTCCTGCATGGAATATTGCTGCCCCTTCAATATTTCTGGGAGCGCCCTGTTCAAGTATTCGTTTATGGGCCTGATCTCTTGCAGTCAATATGTTACCGGTTAAACTGATAACATCACCTGCTTTTAAATCAGCCAAATTTTCATCAGTAATAGGTACATTAATTTTTTTCTCCATTTATACACCTTTATAAGTACTAATAAAAATATTTAGAATTAATATTATTTAAAATATTGATAACATACCAAGTATGGAATACCTGATTCTTGAGAAAATTTTGTTCCTATATCGTGATTGCATTATTATTGGTAGGGTGTTATTTTTTAATAAGAATAATCTTTTATTAATACTGAACTTTCACAGGACTTTTCAAATTCAATAGAGAAAATTCTTAATCTAACCAAAAAATGAGAATGATTAACTTTAATATATTGTATAACCAAGTTTATACTAGAAATATATGATTTCTTGATTTAGTGATTTTCATTTTGATAAGTTTAATATATTTGTTAAGACCAAATTTTATATTAACATTAAAAAGTGTAGGATAAATTATCATGTCGAGTATGAGTAGTGTTGCAGGTTTGTCAAAATATATAACGACACTTCCCGTAACTAGAAAATCAATAACTGGAATTTGTATTATGAGTTTTTTAACAGGAGTAATTTACTGTTTAATAGCTCCAAAATACAGCCTTACCAATAATATACTTCTTGAAGGAATATCCAGCTTCATGGTTTTGGGTGTTAGTTCAATATTAAGCGGAAGTCTTAATCAATACGGAGTTAAGATTCTGCATGGGATAAACCTGAAAATAAAGCACTCCATGTTCTTGTCATTATTATCTATGATTTTTATAGCATTTATTTTAATTATTGGAGGAATAATATCTGCTTTATTCAATATTGATTTATTTATTAATTCTTTATTGTTTGGCTGCGTGCTCGTTTATGGATTTAATACATTAGTCTTATGGAGTACCACCCAGATCGGATTTTCCAAATCAGCCATAATAGGATTAATTCAGCCGATTTTGATTTTAGCATTGCTTATTTTAATATTATTCCTGGGAAGTGACGCTTCACTGTTCTCAACACCACTGATAATTAATGTTACTATCAAGACCGTTATTGCATGCCTGATATTCATATTAGCAATCTATTCATTCATTACAATAGCCGCTTCACCATTGAAAAAGAATCTGGGCATCGGAATGCTGGATTTACTGAGCCTGTTCATTATGCATATGAACGAAGGTTCTGACCTTTTGGAATCCACTTTTGAAAATATGGGTGAAGCTATAGATACTGTAGTTACATTCATTAGTTTTAAAGGAAAAAATGGCATTAAATCACTGTTCATATCCCCATCCGTACATCCGGGACCATTGGGAAATATCGGAGGATCAAATATGCCTACAATACTGGCAAGCAAATTCGACCATTTCACAATGGTGGCACATGGTCCCTCCACACATGATTTCAATCCAATATCCGTTTCAGAAATAGATAAGATTGAAGCGAGCGTTAAAGAAGGATTGAAAAAAGTAGAATATTCAAAATATGCAACTAAATTCAAAAGATATTCAATGAATGCAGCAAATATCGGAGTGCAATTCTTCAATAAGGGAATGGTGATATTATCAACTTTCGCCCCTAACGGAAGCGATGACATCGAATTTGGTGTCGGCCTTACCATGATGACACAAAGTATCAGCAACTGCAAAGTTAAGGATTCCGTCATTGTAGATTGCCATAACTCATTTACTCCCGAAAGCGGAGAAGTGCTTCCAGGAAATCCTGAAGTCTTTGACCTTATTGATGTTATCAATGAAATCAAAACCGATGAGACAAAATACTCATCCATTAAAGTGGGATGCTGTGAAGACAGAATGGAAACCCTTGACAAACATGAGGGAATCGGCGAAAGCGGTTTGAAGACAATGATTATCGAAGTTGACAATCAGAGAACTGCATATGTGTTGTTTGACTCAAACAATATGGAAATAGGTTTTAGACAGGAAATCATGGATGCAGTAAAAGATCTGGACATAGATGAGATTGAAGTGATGACCACTGATACCCACACAGTCAATACATTATCAAGAGGATACAATCCTGTAGGAATAGAAAAAAGGCCTGAAATCATAGAATATGTAATAAAAAGTATAAAAGAAGCGATTGATGATTTGGAAGAAGTTGAAGTTGGAACTGGAACTAAAAAAATTAAAAATCTCAATACTTTCGGCCCTAAAAATTCAACGGAACTCATATCAACAATAAGCTCCATTGTAGCGGTAAGTAAGATAATAGCTCCAGTTTTATTAATTACAGCATTATTTATAGTGTTTATATGGATATTTTATGGAAATCTACAAATAATTGGCTAATAAAATCCACACAATAATCCATACGAAAAAGAAAGGCAATACGCAATCCCATATTTTCTGAGATCTGTCTATTTCACCTTCAACAATGTTATCGGCAACTTTCAAAGTAGCATAAATAAAAATAACGCCTATTAATAAACCAATCATATCGTTTGTAAAACCCAAATACCCGATAGAGAATATTCCGGATAGAACTCCGGCAATGAGCCCTAAAACAACATTGATGGATGTAAGTTTTATTGTATCGTCCAAGGTATTTCCTCCATAAAATAAATTAAATAGAATAAATATAATTTAATAATTAATAGTATATTAAAGTATTGAAAATTAAAGGTGTTTTAAAATGAAAGCAATGTCTAATGTGGACATTTTTACAATTAGTGATGAACTTAATAACTTATTAACCGGAGCTAGAGTTGACAAATCATTCCAGCCAACTAAAGATATTGTTGTTATGAGATTTCATGTTGCGGGAACGGGAAGGGTTGATCTGGTGATGCAGTGCGGTTCAAGAATACATACAAGCAAATATCCTCTCGAAAACCCGACAAATCCCCCTACATTTCCAATGCTCTTAAGAAAAAGAGTCAAAGGAGCTCATGTTGTAAGTGTTACACAGCACAATTTTGACAGGGTTGTTGAAATAAAAGTCAAAAAGGACAATTATTACACGATTGTTGTTGAACTGTTCGATAAAGGAAACATAATTCTTCTTGATGAAGACAACAACATCATTTTGCCCCTTAAGAGAAAACACTGGTCAACAAGAGACATAAGCTCCAAAAAGGAATATATCTTTCCTGAAGAAAGAGGCATTAATCCAATAACGGTCAGTGAAGAAGAATTTAAAGAAGTGTTCATTCAAAACGACAGTGACGTTGTAAGGACTCTTGCTATAAATGGTTTTGGAAGCTTATATGCTGAAGAAATCATTGAAAGAGCTAATGAATACATAGAAATCGATAAAAATACTCCGAACAGTGAACTTGATGATGAACAACTATCTGCATTATACAAATCATTGAAAGGACTTTTTGATTATTTGAAAAATGAAGAGTATAAACCTCAAATCGTTAAAAATGATAGAAAAGAGGATGTTGTTCCTCTGGATTTGGTAAAATATGAAGATTTTGAAAAGGAAGTCTTTGAAAACTTCAACGAAGCATGTGATGAATTCTATTCCAAGAAGGTCAATACTGACATAAAAAACATTAAGGAAAAAGCATGGAATAAGAAAGTAAACAAGTTCGAAAAAAGATTGCGTTTGCAAGAAGAGACACTTGATAATTTTAATAAAACTATTGAATCCAGTCAACATAAAGGAGAAATAATTTATTCTAATTACACCACTATCGAAAACATAGTAAATGTTGTTAACTCAGCTATAGGAAAAGATTATTCTTTCAAAGAAATTGGCAAAATCCTAAAAAATGCTAAAAATGACGGAATGACTGAAGCCCAAATATTTGAATCCATTGATAAAATGGGCGTTTTAACATTAAAAATAGATGAAGAAACAATAACTATAGACCCTAAGCTATCAATACCAGAGAATGCTGAAAACTATTATGAAAAATCCAAAAAAGCTAAAAAGAAAACAAAAGGTGCTTTAATAGCTATTGAAAATACCAAAAGACAACTTGAAGATATCAAAGCTAAAAAGGAACTGGCCATGGAAAACATTTCAATTCCTAAAAAAAGAGAGAAAAAGAATCTGAAATGGTACGAAAAACTAAGATGGTTTATTACCTCAGACAACACTCTGGTTATCGGAGGTCGTGATGCAGGTACCAATGAAGCGCTTGTAAAGAAATATTTGGATAATAATGATATTTATTTACATGCAGATATACATGGTGCGACATCAACAGTCATAAAATTAGGTGACAAGTCATTAAATGACACAATCATTAAAGAATCCGGGGAGTTTGCAGCATCATTTTCATCTGCTTGGTCGAAAGGTTTCACAACACAGGACGTATTTTGGGTCCACCCGGACCAAGTATCAAAAACACCCGAACCAGGGGAATTTTTACCCAAAGGGTCATTTGTAATTAGAGGAAACCGCAATTACATAAGAAGTGCACGGGTAAAAATAGCTATTGGAATTGTGGACTATGAAGGAAAGCGTATAATGGCAGGACCTGTCGAAGCGCTTGAAGCACACTGTGAAAATTTTGTTGTTCTCAAACCGGGATATACGAAAAAAGAAGCGATAGCTAAAAAGATTCTTCATAAAATAAATGAAGAGGATTTGATTACATTGGATGATATCATACGTGTCCTGCCTTCAGGAAAATGCGATATCGATGAAGAATATCATCAAAGAAAATATGAAATGAATTAATCCTGATAGTTTTCAGGATTATATTCAAAGTATTCATTAGGATTTAAAACCACTGTTTCTATTTTTGGATTGAACTGCATTACGAAATTTGCAAAAATAGTCGGATCCTGCTCAATGGCTGGGAATGTATTGTAATGCATAGGAATTGTGACTTTAGGGTTCAGCCACATGCTTGCAAGAGCCGCTTCAAAAGGACCCATAGTGAATTTATCACCAATAGGAACCATTGCAATATCAGGTTTGTAAATATCACCAATAATGGTTTTCATATCACCAAATAAGCCAGTATCTCCTGCATGGAATATTGAAGTTCCATCTTCAAAGGTTATTAGGAAACTGGCTGCAACACCGCCAGGTACGGTTTCTTCAACCATATCAATATCAGAAGAGTGTTTGGCATCAAGCATAGTGAATTTAATGCCTCTGAAAATGAAAGAACCGCCAATGTTTACACCAATAGTGTCAATACCCTGTTTTGATAAGAATAATGATACTTCATGTATTGCAGCAATAGGAGCATTGGTTGAATTTGAAATATCCAAAGCATCGCCAAGATGATCAGAGTGTCCGTGAGTGACTAAAATAATATCAGGATTTAACTCTTCAACAGGAACAGGACAGGCAGGATTATTGCTTATGAACGGATCAATCAATATATGAACATTGTCATCAGTGACTATTTCAAAAGCTGAATGGCCTAACCATCTGATTTCCATTAAGCAGCTCCCCCAGCAATACTATTTAAAATTACATTTTCATCGAGATTTGATGCTATATTCCAAGTTTTTTCAAAATCGGCACGGATATTTGAAATAGAAGTTCTATCATCATAAATTGCACCATATTCTGAATTTCCGACAGTATAACCATCAGACATAATCATTGCATGTGAATCATCTGTAATTAAATTAACAGTATGTACTTTTGGGACAGTCTTAATATGAACTCCCTGTTTTAAAAGAGAAGCAATCAATACAGTATATGAAATATCTGATAAATCAAATTCATCAATGATTACTCTTGAGTATATTGTAGGCACATGTGATAAGAACCTGTCAGATAATGTATTTAAAGAAGGAATTTCCAACATTATTTCCTTATTGACTCCAACGGCCAACTGTTCAAATGCGTCATTTGAAGTAATTAACTGGTTGCCCAATAATACATTTCCTCTAAGAGAAGATGGGACAGGCAATCTTTCAGGATTGTTAATATCAATTTCAATGTCCCGAGCTTGTGGAGTTGAAGTTAAAGGAATTTCAGGTTCAAGATCTTGAGATAAAGCTTTTTTAATTTCTTCAGTCTTATCCTGAGCAACTTCCACTTGAGGAATTTCTCTTGGAATTTGATTTATACGTTTTTTAGGTTTTCTAGTAACTTTAATTGGTTTTTCATAAGTAGGGGTGAAATCTAATTCATTATCCAAATCCAATTCTTTTTCTTCCCTATTTACAACACGCAATACTGCTTTGGATTCATCGATATCAGGGACAGCGAAAAATTCTCTTGGGGATTGAGCAGCACTTGGCTCAGACTCATAATATTCCCATAATCCACTATCATCTATGTTTTCACCATAATCATAATCATCATGTTCCGGCCTCATTATCAAAGGACCATTTCTATCAAAATCATTTCTGGAACCAAAACTTCTTTTTGGAAGATTAATAGATGATGTATCGATGTCTGCAGAATTCAAGAAATCTTTAATAAGACCGCTTGTTTTCTCAGCATTAGCATCTACAAAATAGCTAATAATCAATATTATACCAACTATTGCTATTAAAAAACCGACCATTAATAAAATATCTATAAGGTTATAAATCATCACTTCATATGATATAACCACACCAATTACAAATAAAATAATTCCTGATACAAATTTCAATGTATTTCCCAATTTGTTCACCCTTCATCAATTAATATTCACTCTAATACTATTATTTATTTGTAACACCATTTATAAACCTAATGGTTAAAAAAACATAATGACTGTGTAAAATTGCCTTGAAAAAAACATAATATATAAATGTAATACTTTTTTAATTTTAAGTAATATTAATATCATTCAAAATACTACAATAATATGGTGACTAAAAATGAACTCAATTAACAAATTTATCAATGACGAATCCGGCCAGGGAGCTGCAGAATACATATTGCTTTTTGGTGGAGTAATTGTAATTGCGCTTTTGGCTCTGACAATATACCGATCATATATGGAGACAAGTGACAGAAGCCTGAAAGCAAAAGACGACATAATCGACGTGAGAAATACAATATTGCATAATAGAACACATGTATAGAAAAATAGACAACAAAGGACAAAGTAGTGCGGAAATAATCTTGATTCTGGGAGGATTATTGGCCATCGTACTGTTTGTTGCAAGTTACATTACAAACATTACAAATACTACAAACAATTCCTTTAAAGAATTAATAACACAAGAAAGAGATTTTTTAATAAATAAGATATAAGGGGAGTAAACTCTCCTTATTCATCTAAAATTTTGTTTAAACATTCATTCCATGATTCAGAATTAATATTTGTTAAGTTCATGGAAGTTCTAGTTAATTGTCTAATATGCTGAGGACATGCACTTATACATGCGCCACATAAATTACAGAATGTTAAATTGGTAACAGCCTTGCCGTCAACAATTTCCACTGCATTACATGGACATACATCCTGACATGCATGACATGATTCGCCTTTACAAATGCTTTCTTCAGTTTCAACTACTTCTAACTTACCTTCAAATGGTTTAGTAATGTTAATTGCGTCAACAGGACAAATTTCAGCACACCAAGAGCAATTTACACACTCATCTTTAACGATGGAAGTGGTTCCGGTAACTTCAGGAACAACAATTTGATCTTGCAACATACATGTTGAACAGATTTCGATAATTGCATCTTGAGGACATACTCTTTTACAGATTCCGCAATATACACATTTGGATGTATCAACTTCAATAGTATTGTTCAGCAAATCAACGCTGGATGTAGGAGTATTGCTAACAGTTATAGCTCCTGGAGGACATAAATCCGCACAGAAACTGCAATAGATACATTTTTCATCATCTATACTAATTTCTCCTCTAACTAACTCTTCTCTTTTAGGAAGTTCTCTTTTAAATAAGATTGCATCCCTAGGACAAGCAATAGAGCATCTTCCACAATAAACACAATCATCTTCACAAACTTCAGATTCGACTTCCCAAGTAGGATAATTATCCATATCTTTAATTTCAGCACCATCAATTGTTAATGACAAAGCATCAAACGGACAAGCTACAGAACATAATCCACACAATACACATGATTTAGCATTGACGGACAATAAGTCCATTTCAATTAATCCACGTGCTATAGGAACTGTCGGACCTAATCTTAAAGAAGATGTAGGACAAACTTCACTACAAATTCCACATCCTAAACATTTAGCATCATCATATTTTAGTTCACGAACCTCTGAACCAGCTCTCTCTACATTAAACATATATCATCCCTCTCAGGCTTTTGATATAGCTTGGTTAGGACAATTCTGAATACATAAGTCACAATCGTCACAATTTTCAGGGACTATTTTTACATCCCCATCTTCTTCTATGATTGCGCCTTGTTCACAAAGTTTAATGCATAAACCTTGAACTGGACAATTTTCAATGTGTCCACAAACATCAGAATCAATTTTAACTGCCATATAACCACCTCAATTACATACTCAAATTAATTTTTAAAAATTAATAGGATATGTTAATTAATATTATATCGAAATGTACATATAAACATATCGATTATTTCCTAGGTTTGCCTATGATTAATCCATTTTTATTAATTTCGCCACGCCTAATTCTTGTGGACGAAATAGGATTTCCATCTTCAGCCAATACAAAACTAACAACAACAATATCAAGAGGTTTCATGTCTTTAGAAACTCTAATCTCATTAATTTTAATAGCATTAGGTTCAGTCTCTTCACTGACAACTATCGCATCAAAATCATGCTCATAAATAGTAGTCCCAAATGGATCCTCCAATGGTACAACATTAAAATTAGACTTTCCCGAGAAGAACACCTTAAGATTATTCATCCTCACTGCACATGAATCAATATCCCCTTTCAAGCCTCCGAATGCATCAGACGTCACTCCGATTTCCACCTGATTGCCCAATTCAAAAGCAGTAGATAACAATTTCTTATGGCCATCATGAAATTTGTCAAATGTTCCGCCAACAGCCACTTTAGAATATTTTTTATTTCTCATAATATTGTCCCATTAGTTTATGATTAAACTTTATAAGAACTATTATAAATTATTAGCTATTTAAAAAAAAGAAAAATAAAAGAAGTTAATTAGAATGAAATACTAGAATAATATCCTTTAAGAGAATAATTATAGTTATTCCAATTAACAACTTTACCAAATGAGTTTCTAGTACTTGTTGCATCACAGACAACCCAAGTATTACCAATCAGTACTTGAGTCCATACATGACCGTATGTGCTGCCGCTGCTGAATACACATGTTCCGTGCACATATCTGGCAGGAAGATCGGCTGCTCTGAACAAAGCAATTAACAAATGAGAATGGTCCACACAATTTCCTGTTTTGGAATTTAATGTGCCTACTGCACCGTATTTAGTGTCATAATAGAAACTGTATGAAACAGTGTCCCTCACATAGTTGTAAATTGCAACTGCCTTATCTAAGGAATTAGTAAGTCCTGCAGTTAATTTTTCTGCCAAAGCAACTATAGCTGAATCTGTAACCTGACAGTTAGGTGAACTTGCCAAATAAGCGCTTAAATCAGAAATTGTATTAGCTGAATCCAGCACACTTTGTGATGTGTAAAGTGTGAGTGATTTTACAGATACTGAAGATGGCAATTGATCCAACATACCATAGTAAACTAAAACACGAGTAAATGCATAAACAATTCCGTCATATCCTACATCACCAAGACTGGTTGAAACAGAGTTAGGAGTAACGCCTGAATCCATACTGGTCAATAATGAACTGGCAACAGAGACATAACTACTTAAACTACCCATATTGGAAGCTGCACCAGGATTTGTAGGGTCATTTACCTCCAAAACAGATAAAGCAGATAAATCACCATTATTTATACCCACAATCGCTTCTGAGAGTAAATATAAGTATTGTGCAGTAGTAAATGTTGTATCGCCAATAGTGACACTAGCCGGCAATTTGGCATTTTTCTCAATATATGCATTCACTTCATTGGATGCTTTTACCAATTCACTGATTGAAATAGTGCCTACAACAGTAATGTATGACTGACCTGCGTTAGAGCCCGCAGTATAATTATAAACAATAAGATAACTGCCTTTAGTCAAATTACCAATAGCTATTGAAGCTACACCATTCGAATCAGTTAAAGCAGAAACAACATTTCCATTATATGCGAAGTCAACGTTCGTATTGTTTATAGGATTTCCATAAGGATCCTTTAATGAAACTGAATAATTGACAGTTGTGCCTGCAACCATGGTTAAATCTTCTCCTGTGATAACACTACCGTTAACCAGAATATGATTGGTTATGGAATCTGCATTATAATATAAACTATCAAGGGATGTTGTAATTTCATAATATCCCACAGGTAAATGAATATTTAATTTAGATTGACCTGATGAATTGGTTGTTCTGTTATATGGAACACCATTAATGGTAAGGGTAACAACAACTCCTTCAATAGGAGAACCTGTACTGTTTGTCAATTTAAAAATAAATGCCTCATCATCCCCATAATCCATATTTATATCTTCTGCAGAAAGATTGGTAGCTATTTTAGAGACGACTATTGTGTTTGATCCTTCATTGTAGTCTATAGAATCAACTTCAGAGTGAGTATAAGTGACCTCATAATCACCCGGAATTAAGTTAATAGCTATACTTGCAACACCATCACTGTTTGTAGTACGATTATATTTAACACCATTAATATTAATTGAAATAGTTTCATTTACTAATGGTTTATTATCTAAATCGGTTAAAGTGACTTTAAATCTGGAACCATCTTTATAAATCATATTTAAATCATTTGCTGATAAAATAACTGTAGAATTAGCTACAATTAATGTGCTGTTAGACTTGGAAGGATAACAATTACCATTTCCTTCAAAAGTATATGTTATATTATATTTTCCTTCAGGAATATCTGAAATGACAATGGTAGCTTCACCGTTTGCATCAGTAACAGCACTAACATCTCGTGAGTTATAGTTGAAATTAATAGTAGCATAAGCAATAGGATTGCTGTTTTCTCCAATTAATTTGACAGTATAATTCCGATCGGTACCTGTAATAATATGAGCATTATTACCTTCAAGAGTAGTATTACATCTATTAATGGTAATAGTATTGGAAATTGATAAACCTTTATAATTAGTTGATGTTATAATATATTCACCAGCATTAAGGTTTATATTTAATCTGGATGTACCATTAGCATCACTGGTACGGTTATAGAATACACCATTAATATTGAATGTTACATTGCTTTTAGGTAATGGGTTACCTTGGTCATCAATAACACTGGCAGCAAATTTACTGCCATCCCTATAATCCATGATTAAATCCTCAGCAAATATAGTAGGTAACACCTCTATATTATTAGAATGTAATTCATTATTAGCAGTATTCATAGCAGTAATTGTATAATTGTTAGGTCCTAGGTTAATATTCAGTTTAGCAGTACCGTTCTCATTAGTGGTACGAGTATAGAAAACACCATTAATATTAAATGATACACTGGTATTTGCCAACGGACTACCAGTACCATTAACAAGATTAACATAATACTGTGTATCATTCCTATAATACTTAACAACATCAGAACCATAAATGGTAGTCAATACAGTAATGTCATTAGAGCATCTGTCACCATTATTCTGATTAATGGCCGTGATGATGTAATCACCAGGACTCAAATTAATATTTAATTTTGCAGTACCGTTTTCATTGGTTTTTCTTTCATAGAAAACACCATTGATATTGAAGACAACGGTAGTGTTATTCAGCAAATTACCCTGACCGTCAACAAGAGTAACATAGTATTGGGTATCATTCCTATAATACTTCTCAACATCTTCTCCAGATATTGTAGACAATACTTTAACAAGATTCGTGGTAGAAGAAGCTTCATATCCGTCTGAGCCTCTGAAGAAAGACGTTACATCATAACTTCCAGGCCCTAAATTAATTGCAATAGAAGCTGTACCATTTGCATTTGTAGTTCTAGTATAATTATTACCATTAATATTGAAAATTATACTTTGATTACTTAACAAAGAACCTTCACTATCTGATAAAACAACTTTGAAAGCTGTACCATTCTTATAGTATAATTCTGTGTCATTTCCAGTTAATGTAGTATTTTTTGCATCATTAACTTGGAGCATATCATCAGAGAGATATTGGGATGTTAAAAGTCCATTATCTTCCTCAGAAGAATAATTATTCATATTATCATCATGAGAAATAGTCTCTGAGATAGAATCATAACTAGAAACTTCTAAATTTTGTGAAGAAAAAACAATTTTATTATTTTCACTCAATAAATTTGAATCATCAGCTGTAATGTCTGAATCTATTGCAAAAATAGGACCCATACTTAATAAGATCGCTAAAACAATAGAAAAAATCATTACATTATTTATCTTAGAAATTTTTCCACCTCTTGGTTCTCATTACGAAAATTTTAATAAAAATATGATATATACTAAGATTAGTATTCATAATGAGTAAATAAGATTTTATATTTTAATAATATATAAATGTTTTTACAACTTTAATATTAAAAAAACTAGTTTAAACGAGCTAATTTAAGAAAAATAGCCTAAAATTATGCATAAAATAATAATAAAAGGAAATTTATGTTGAAATAAGATATTAAAAGATTAAATATCTTAAATTTGAATTCGTTAAAAAACAAAGTTATGAAACATAAATACTCGAATAATCAGATTGTTAACAATGAAATAATAAACAGTTACCAAAACATGACAAATAATAGCCAATATAAATCATCAGATGAGTAAAATATTAAAATATAAAAGAAAAATAAATGAATAAGGACAGATAATGAAAATTTTAAAAAATGATGGCAAATGATATTTGAAGACAATATTTTCAGAAAAAATTATAAAAATATAGACATTAGAATTGGGCTGACTTACCCAAATATTTATAGGACAGCAATGTCATCATTAGGCTATAACATTTTATACAATTTCATAAATGAACGAAATGATATATGGTGTGAAAGAATCATATATCCTAATACCAATTCAATCGAATCCAATACACCGCTTAAAAACTTTGATATAATCAGTTTTACACTGCAATTTGAAGAAGATTATTTTAATGTAATTGAAATGCTCAAACAATCCGGAATAGCTCTCAAAAGAGAAGAAAGAACTGAAAATGATCCTTTAATAATTGCCGGCGGGCCCTGCGCAACTGCAAATCCCATGCCGATGTCCGACTACATTGACATTTTTATTCTTGGGGAAGGAGAGGCCATAATAAATAAATTTCTTGACAGATATCTTGAAAACAAAAGTCTGGAAAACTTTTTGGATATTGACGGCATTTACATTCCAAAATTTAACAATAACGCTAAAATAGCTGTTGTAAAAGAAATGGCTGATGCATACCACATCACCCAGCCGATCATCAGCAAAACAGATGATGAAGAATATAAAACCGTCTTTGGCGATTCAATAATGCTTAATGTCTCCCGAGGATGCAGCCGTGGATGCAGATTCTGCATGTCAAGCTATCTCTACAGACCCATGAGAGAAACCAACATTGAAAAATTAATTGATATTGCAGAAAAGACCAGACAAAACACAGGATTAAATAAGATTACATTAATCGGCGCTGCAGTAAGTGATTATTCTGATATTGAACTTCTGATTAAAAAGCTTGAAGAAAGAAACTTTCAGATTTCAACACCATCACTCAGAATAGAATCCATAACGCATGAAAGTTTGAAACTTCTGAAGGAAAGCGGGTTGAAAACTATCACGCTTGCACCCGAATCAACGGATATACTCAGAAAAAGAATAAACAAAAATATTCCTGACGAGAAAATATTTTCAGTCATTGAAGATGCTGTGAAACTTGACTTCAACATTAAATTATATTTCCTAATAGGACTTCCTTATGAAACTATGGATGACATAAAAGACCTTTGTGAGTATATTGAAAAAATTGCAAAAATGCACACGTCAACACATAAGATTAAATTCAGTTTAAATCCTGTTGTACCGAAACCACATACTCCTCTGCAATGGACACCCTATAATTTCAAAGATGTTAAACGCAAAAGCAAATATATTAGGAAGAAATTGAGGAAATTCAATGTTAAGATTGAAAGTCCTAAAAAAGCACTCATCCAATATATACTCTCCTGTGGAAATAGTGATGTTTCAGCAATTATTGAAAAATCACTAACCCAAGACATGCCAATCCATGAATGGATGAAATACTTGCCGGACTATGATGTCGATGATGAACTGCCATGGGATAAAATTGATGCTGGAGTAAGAAAAGATTTCCTGAAAACTGAATATAAAAGACTTGAATCAAAAAAGCAGACCCCATGGTGTGATGCATCCCCATGTTATAATTGCGGTGCATGTGAAAATTAATATATTTATAATTATATTATATAATATACTGAGAGGAATTAATATGATTGACCCTGCAAAAAGAACTAAAACTATTGAATTATCCCAAATAAGAAAAATGTTTGAAGTAACCAATCCCGATGCAATAAACCTGGGAATTGGAGAACCTGATTTTGATGTTCCTGAAAACATTAAAAATGCAATGATTGAATCAATCAATGAAAATGATACTCATTACACTCCAAATAAGGGATATATAGAACTAAGAGAAGAAATAGTTAAAAAATTTAAAAACGACAATAACATTAAAACAAACCCTGACAATATTATTGTAACGGTTGGGGCCAGTGAAGCTCTTTTCATGTGTGCTCAGGCATTCATAGAAAAAGGCGACGAAGTATTATTGCCAAATCCAAGTTTCTTATCATATGAAGCATGTGTAAAGCTAGCTGACGGGAAAATAACTCCTGTTGAATGCAGCATGGAAAACGAATTTAAATTGCAGGCCAGTGATGTCGAAGAAAAAATCAGTGAAAATACAAAAGCAATCATATTGAATTCACCATCCAACCCTACTGGTGCCGTGATGGAAAAAGAAGACATTAAAGCAATAGCTGATTTGTCAATGGATAATGATTTCCTTATTGTTTCCGATGAGATTTATGAAAAGATAATTTATGATAAAAAACATTATTCTCCTGCAAAATGGAGTGATAATGTCGTTACGCTAAACGGATTTTCAAAAACATATGCAATGACCGGATTGAGAATAGGATATTTGACAGCTAACGAGGATTTATGCGAAGAATTGCTCAAAATACACCAATACAACATTGCCTGTGCCACCACAACATCACAAAGAGGTGCACTTGAAGCATTGAAAGGACCTCAGGACGAAGTTGTTAAAATGGTTAATGAATTCCAAAAAAGAAGGGACTTGATTGTTGAAAGACTGAATGGAATGGGTTATGAAACAGTCAATGCAGAAGGGGCATTCTACGTATTTCCAAAAATTGAAGATGAAGACTTTGTCCAAAAAGCGGCGAAAGCAGGAGTTATAACTGTTCCTGGAGCTGCATTCGGATCAAATGGCGAAGGACATGTGAGAATGTCTTATGCAAATTCATATGAAAATATTGAAAAAGCTATGGACATACTTGAGGAGAAAGTAGTAAATGGATGATGCAAGAGCAAAAGGCGGTAGAAAAGCAGCAACAGTAGCAATAACATCAAATTGCTTTTTAACCATTTTTAATATACTTGTAGGGTTAATGTCCGGAAGTTATGCTCTGGTTGCAGAAGGAATTCATACATTATCAGATGTTGCAACATCAGTAATAGCATATATTGGGTTTAAAATAGGCCAAAGGCCTGCAGATGAAGACCATCCCCGTGGCCACGGCCGTGCTGAAGCAATTAGCGGACTGGTCATAGTTCTGTTTTTAACAATGGTAGGATATGAAATCATAGATACCGCAAAAGATAAGCTTTTGGATCCCAGTTTAATAACAGTACCCACCATTTATGCTGCATTAATGGCCGTTTTTGGAATATTCATTAATTTGGCAATAAGCAATTATATAATTAACATAGGAAAGCAGATTAACAGTCCAGCCATTGTGGCAGACGGACAGCATCAAAGAACAGACATTTACTCATCAATAGCAATACTGATTGGAATAGTGGTATCAAATATGGGCTTTCCGATTTTAGATCCGATTATCGGATTAATAATCGGTGTATTAATTCTAAAAACTGCATACGACATTGGCAAAGAAAACCTAGACAATATAATGGGAAAAGTGCCGGATGATAAACTGGTCAGAAAAATAGAAAGAGTAGCCAATAAAACACCGAATGCCTACGAAGCACACAATATTAAAGTAGATAACTACGGCTCATATGTTATTGTTAATTTACATGTGAAAGTGGATGGAAAACAGAGCGTTGATGAGGCACATAAAATTGTCCACACTGTAGAACAAAATATTCTGAATAAAATTCCAATAGTAAAATCAGTTTCAGTACACGCATGTCCATTAGGATTGGAGTATGAACACCGCCAAGAAATAGATGAAAAATAATTAAAACGCCGGGACCGGGATTTGAACCCGGGTGATCATATGATCATCGGATTAGCAGTCCGACGCCGTACCAGGCTGGGCCATCCCGACATAAACAAAACAAGATATAACATTATATGTAGAAAGTAGTTTATAAACTTATTTATTTTTATATAATGGCATGTTCAAAAGTGGACTAATCTCAAAAATACAAGTGATCTGAAAACCCAACTCCACCCCGGGATTCTACAAGCATCAATTGTTAATAGTAGAGCTGCTCCCTTCCGGGCCTGACACGTTCCTATATCAAAGATGATTCTTCTTTACCCTCCAGTAAAGACTTCATCACCATTAATCCTGTAGGACGAAGTTTCTATGTTGTTTTTTCAGGCTTCTATTCCCTTGAAAAGCCGCCTTTTGAACTTCGACTGCACCAAAGGGGGTGTGTGCTTACAGAGGACCCCTAACCCTCCAGTCTAGCCACTATTATTTTATATCATTAATATTATATAAATGTTAACAATTAATTTGAAAAAAAATATTTCTAGTAACTCTGAAAAAATCCTTTAAAAAAATTCTATCAATAAAATTTAAGCTGAATATAGAAAAACACTTATTTCAGACAGATATTTAAAAATCCGAATATGAAATAATATGAAAAAACTAATGAAAAAATATTTAAAAAAAAATTAAAAAATAGCTGAAATTCATTACTGGAAAAAATAATAAATTCCAGTAACTTAAAAATAATTAGTTAAATCAGAAAAAAATGAATTAATAGAGGTTAATTAGAAAACCTCTTGAATAATATCTCCATCAGAAATAATACCAACTAATTTGCCATCTTCAATAACAGGCAATTGATTTAAAATACCTGATCCTGGAATTGAATCTTTCATGACGTTGATTGCTGTTTCTAAAGTATCATCGGGAGAAACTGTGATGACATCTTTAATCATGATTTCTTCAACGTTAGTTCCCAATTCATATTTATCAAGTATTAAGTTATGGCCAACATCGGTAGCAGTAATAATGCCCACCAATTTATCATCCTCAACAACAGGAAGAGAACTGATTTTGAATTCCATCAGTTTTTCAAATGCATATATAACGTCTATTTCCGGAGTAGTGGTTATTACATCTTTAGCCATTATTTCAGACACTTTCTTCGTTAACATCATTTTCACCTCCAAATTCTTCTATAATATCATTTACCATCAAATCAATAGTGTTTCTAATATCCACATTATTGATAACATGAGCATCATGGATTTTAGCCTGATCGATTAAAAACTCCTGGGTTTTTCTGATAGTGGAGAAATTTTCCATATAATGTTCCAAAGACCTTTTTACCCAAGGCTGCCTACAACGTGAATAGAATCTCTGCTTATGCATTTCTTCATCTTCAACAATTAATGTAAACATGATAACATTACCCTTCTTAAGCAAATCTTCACGTATGAACCCCGGTACAACATGAACGCCTTCAACAATAATACTAATACCTTCCTTGATGGATCTTTCAATTATTGCTTCAACACCTACATTAACAACATCCACATGGCTGATGAATCCTTCAATAACCGCATCAACACGAATTGCCGGAGTTCTGATACTTTCATAAGCATCGAAACTTGACCTGTGAATGATAGGGTTTAGTTCTTTTGAGACTATCTTACGCATTACTTCACGTATCATGTCCGTACTTATTAAATTTTTTAATCCTAAACGATTAGCAATCTCAAAAGCCATTGAAGAGGTTCCCACACCTGAAGAACCGCCAATCAGAATAATTAAAGGTTCATCGGATTTTCTAACTTCTCTCCATTTGCTGTATTTTAAAGAAACTCCCTTATCAAATTTCTTTAAATAATTAGCAATATACTTTGCCAGATCATTGACTGTAATTTCAGTTATGTTTTCTGAAATGAGAGAATTTTCAATTTCATTAGCAATTTCATATGCCTCATCAAGACCTATGCTGGACACACGTAATGAACGAGCCAAAATACCTTTGGAAAACGGTTCTTTATAATTATTTCCATCAACATTACCGATAACCCAAATCATAATATCACTAACTTTTTATTTTACGAAAAAATATTTTTAAATAATAATAAATAAAATTTGTTATTTGATTTTGTGGTGGGGAATGTAAGTCAAATTTCAGTGAAAAAAATGTCCCAGAATTTAATTGAAAATATGTTTTAAATTGAATTTGTTTGAATTGGTTTTGGGGAAAACCTACCCAAAAAATATGCTGAATTGATGTCCCTATAAATATTTTTAAAAGAAGCCAAGTAAGTAGTTAAATAGAAAAATAAGAAAAATTTTAAGTGTTTGAAACGTTGATTACACTAACAAAGGTACGTTTCAAACAAAAGTCTTAATCAGGGTTTTAAAAAAAGTAGGTGTTGAAGACACCGATTATTATGCTGGTCCCAAAACAGCACCAGTTTTTGCATCGACCCTAACCATTACAATCTCAGCATGAACGCCTGTTTCATCTACATCAAGGGATATAGAAGCATGTCCTTCAGATGGGGCATATTCTTCATTTCCAGGGAAATATGCATTAACTATATATAAACCATCATGCTTTGGTAATTCTACCCTATTTGTAGAAACCACACTAGATGAGTACTGTTCCCCAGAAGATAGGATATTTCCATTTTCATCTGTTATATTATAATAAACTATTTCATCACCCAATTTTTGTACTCCGGAATCAGAATCATTATAATATATATTAAATTCGATTGTATCATTTCCCATAAGAGGACTGCAAGTTAATTTTGTTGGAATTAGTCCTACATCTTCCTGGCCAAAATCAAACAATCCTGCACTTGCCACACCTAATGTGGCAAAAATTGTTATTACCCCACAGATTAATATAATTCTTTTCAAATTCAAAAAAACCACCTAAACATAGTTTAGTAAATCCATATATAAATATATTGTTTTGAATAAGTTCTACTGAAATATTCAAAACAAAATTAAAGGAAAAATAAGCAAAAAAAATCAAAATTAGTGAGATTGTCTCCCGCCTTGTTTTGGGGAAAAAAGAGAAAAAGTAATTAGAATTATTCATCTAACTGAATAATGCTAATATCATAGTTTGAACCATCTTCAATGTCAATTAAAACAGCGCCGTTATTTTTTAACATTCCCGGATTAGCAACATCAGTTGTAATACCAATCTTGGAAAGAGATTTAGCTTCATGTATGTGGCCGCAAATGTTTATTTCAGGTTCAAATTCATGAATTGATTTCAAAATTCCGGAACTTCCGACATGGTCGCCGCCATCAGTCAAATCCGCATCGGTATTGAACGGTGGAGCATGAGTTACAAGAATTCTGACTTTAGGAACATCCTTATTGTAGACATAGTCATAGTTAGCCATCAATTCGTATACATCACCATAGATTTTTAAGTCATCAATTTCACCCGGAGTATCGAATGGTGTAGGATTGGACCCACCATATCCAAATAGAATAGCATCACCGTATCCGATGATTTCATTATGCAGGCAGAATGCACCTGACTCCCCTATTGCCTTACAGATTCCAGCAGGATCACAATTTCCAGGAATAGCTATGACATCACAGTCATATTCAAATATTTTTCCAATGAATTCGCCTACAAACTCCAAAGGTCCGAAATCTGTAATATCTCCAGTTATTAATACTAAATCAATATCATTATTTTCCAGATATTTATATAAATTTTCATTTTCTTCGCCGTGAACATCACTAATTGCTAATATTTTCATATTATCGCCCAATTATTCTTCTAAAAAGAAAGAACCCATTTCTTTTAAACCTATTTGTAAATCAGGTTTATCTCCATGAAGAGCTACAGTAACATCATCATCAAATTCTATGATGAGGCCGTGCCATTCAGCAATTTCCTGAACCCTTTCTTCTGCTAAAGGAACTTTCAAATTAATTCTTCCGGTTGTTAATCCCGGAGGAGTGTTGACTAAAAATGTTGAACGGGATTTTGGAAATTCAAAGAGTTCTTCTCCCCTCATTGCTCTTTTGAATAAATCCAACCAATTATCAACATATTCATCGCCTTCTTCTTCAGCAATGGATAAGACTGTTCCTTGAACACTACTTAAAGACATTTCTGCTTTAGCTAAACCATTAATCAAATCAGGATGGGAAGGATCTCTTTTATAGGAACTGATAGATGATCTGATTAATCCCATCTCAGGGTTAATTCCGCCAGGTATTTCATATCCCTTTTGAGTTAAGTCTGAAATTAACTTATTTAGAACTAACCAAGTTTGTTCAGAGGGTAAGCTCATAAATGTCCACCTATAATTTTTAAAGTAGTGTGATTTATTTTAGCATCAGCTTCTTTTAATTCTTTTTCGATTTCTCTGGTATTTTTATATGAATCCAAGAATAATACATGATGAGTGGAAGTTCCAGCAATATTTAAAATAGCTAATTCATCATCTGCTTTAAGTTCTTTTTTATCAATAGTTGCTTTAAATTGAACATAAGGTTCGTATTCTTCTGGAAGGTCTTCATATTTAAATATACCATCTAAGGTTGCTACAAACATTTTTCATACCTCACATCTTTTATAACAATTTACATTTTATATTAATTCATATATAAAATTAATTGAAAATCATTCGTAACTCATCAAACAAAAATAAAATTTGAAAAAAAATTGTTACAAACGTAACAATAATATATCCGAAATGTGTTTTCAATGCCTAAAAATAAAAAAAGAATAAGGATAAAGATCCTTAAACTTATTTAGCGTTTTCACCTAAAGCTTTAGCTAAAGCAGGTGCTGCATCGATTTTTTGTGCGTCTAAAGTTAATTCTTCAGCAGATAATCCCATAGCTAATCCGTATAATTGAGCTAAGTGGAATACAGGAATTGCAAAGTCAGTTCCGTATCTTTCGTTAACTTCAGTTTGTCCTTGGTCAAATTGCATGTGACAGAATGGACATACATCAACAATAGCGTCTACACCAGCTTCAGACATGTGGTCAAGTTTTTCTTTAGTGTAACTTGCAGTTACATCTAAATCTCTAGCTCTTACTCCACCACCAGCACCACAGCACATCATTTTGTCTTTGTAGTCAATGGATTTAGCACCAGTGAGTTCTACAAGGTCATCTAAGATGGATGGGTTTTCAGCTTGATCTTCGATACCAATTTCTGCAGTAGGTTTTAAGAAGTGGCATCCGTAGTGAACAGCAACGTTTAAATCTAAAGGTTTTTCAATGAGGGATGAGATTTTTTCGAATCCTACATCGTCTCTTAAGATTTGTGCTAAGTGTTTAACGTTAGTAGTTCCTTTGAATTCTCTGCCGATTTCAGCTAAGTTTGCATTAATTTTAGCTCTTTTGTCTTCATCTTCTTTTAACATGTGGTTAGCTTCAAATAATGAACCGAAACAACCGTTACATTCGGTCATGATGTCAGCACCCATATCTTCTGCAAGAGTTAAGTTACGTGCAGCAATGGTTGCCCAGGTTTCTTCGTCAAAAGATCCGAATACACCAGGAGCAGGACAACATGATGCTCCTTCCATGTCTTTTAATTCAATATCTAATGCTTCAAATAATTTTCTGGTTGCTTTTTCAACACCAGGATAACGGTTGTTCATAATACAACCTAAGAAGTATGCGATTTCCATATTATAACTCTCCTCATAAATCTATTCTTTTAATCCGCCGGTTGCTTCATCGTAACCGATTAATTCATCAAATGCGGTAAGTTTACATAATTTTTGTACTTCTTCTAATGCTCCAGCATCTGCGTGAGTGGTAGCAGGTACTTCGCTGAGACCGATTTTGGTTCTTAATGATTTTGCAGCATC
>NZ_JAZUMY010000008.1:0-7369 GCF_045603845.1 Methanobrevibacter sp. | reverse complement strand
GATAAAGGTAAAATTGTAGTTCAAAAAGATACTGTTGTTGTCGAAGCAGGCGAAGAAGTATCTAAAAGTGTTGCAGCTACCTTATCAAGAATGGATATTAATCCAATGGAAGTAGGAATTGATTTAAAAGCAGTATATGAAGATGAAGCAATTTATACTTCAGACGTACTTGCAATCGATGAGGAACAAACTTTAGCAGATGTTCAAAGTGCTTTCGCTAAAGCGTTTAATTTATCTGTTAATGCAGCTATACCTACTGATGAAACTATTTCCACAATTATTACTCTCGCTTACACTAGAGCAATTAATGTTGGTGTAGAAGCAGCAATATTAACTTCAGAAACTTCAGAACCAATTATCGGACTCGCACAAGCTAAAATGTTAGCTATCGCATCAGCAGTTGCTGATAAAGCAGGTGCAATTGATGACGAATTAGCTGAAAAACTTGCTAATGTTGCAGTAGCTGCAGCTCCAGTAGCTGAAGAAGCTGAAGAAGAGGAAGTAGAAGAAGAGGAAGAAGGGGAAGAAGAAGCATCCGAAGAAGCAGCAGCAGCTGGATTAGGAGCTCTCTTTGGTTAAAATTTAATTTAAAATTTTTTAAGATATAAACATTTATTTAAATAAACTAATGGTGATAACATGGAATATATATATGCGGCAATGATTTTGCACAGTGCAGAAAAAGATATTAACGAAGAAAATGTTAAAAGTATTATTGAAGCAGCCGGAATTGAAGCTGATGATGCTAGAATCAAAGCTTTAATCGCAGCTTTAGAAGATGTTGACATCGACGAAGCTATGGAAACTACCGCTATGGCAGCAGCAGCTCCTGCAGCAGCTGCACCTGTAGCTGAAGCTGCTGAAGAAGAAGAGGAAGAAGAAGAGGAAGAAGAAGAAGTTACCGAAGAAGCAGCAGCTGCTGGTTTAGGTGCTTTATTCGGATAGATTTTTTTAAATCTATCACCTTATTTCTTTTTTTACTTTTTAACCATCGAAATTTTTGATCAATACCATAATCTATTTTTTCAGGATAAATTTCCGTTTATTTTTTGCTAATTTTGAAACTTATTTAACCTATAAAAAACATATATTTTACTAATCAATCTTTTAAAATGATTAAAATGGTAGAAATTTTTGATAAATTAGGTTATAAAAAGCAAACATGTAAGACCTGCGGACAGGAGTTTTACTCTCAGGTAGATAGGGATACTTGTGGGGATGCTCCATGTGATGAGTATGAGTTTATCGCAAATCCTGCAACAGACAAACCATACAACTTATATGAAATCCAACAGGTCTTTAGAGAATTTTTAGAAAGTGAAGGACACACTCATGTTCACAGATACCCTGTTCTTGCTAAAAGATGGAGGGATGATGTATTTTTGGTTGGAGCATCCATTTTCTGTTTCCAGCCTTGGATTACTTCAGGTCTTGTAAAACCTCCTGCAAATCCAATTGAAATGGCTCAGCCTTCAATCAGACTTAATGACGTTGATAATGTAGGAAGAACAGGTCGTCACATGACTTGTTTTACAATGGGAACTCACACAGTAATCAATAAGGAAGATGACTTTATTTACTGGGAAGATGAAACTATCAGGCTTTGTCATGAGTTCTTTGCTCACATCGGTATTAATACGGAAGAGATCACATTCATCAAATCCTGGTGGAGTGGTGGAGGTAATGAAGGTCCATGTTATGAGGTATGCTGCAGAGGGGTGGAACTCGCAACATTGGTGTTTATTCAATACGAAACCCTTGAAAATGGGGACAAAAAGGAAATTCCAATCAAGGTTGTCGATACGGGATACGGATTGGAACGTATCGCATGGATTTCACAGGGAACTCCAACCGCATATGATGCATGTTTCGCACCTGTTGTTGATAAATTGAAAGAGTTGACCGGTGTTGAAATTAATGAGGATATTCAGGGAAGAAATGCTCAGATTGCAGGAATGATGGATATTGAGGATATCGGTGATTTAAAGGAATTAAGACAGCAGGTTGCGGATAGCCTAAATCTCTCTTTGGACGAATACTTAAAAGCTGCCGAACCGATGGAAGCAATTTATATTATTGCAGACCACACAAGATGTTTGGCCTTCATGATTGCTGATGGAATCATCCCGTCCAATGTTAAGGAAGGTTACTTGGCCAGACTGGTTTTAAGAAGGACAATCAGATTCATGAAAGAGCTTAACATGAAGGAATCTCTGGCCGATGTAATGGCGATACAGTTGGATTTCCTGTCAAAATTCTATCCTGAAATCCGTGATTCTGAAGAGCATATAATGAATATCATTACTTTGGAAGAGGAACGTTATGCTGCTACTGTCAAAAAAGGAAAAAGCATCGTTAAAAGATCAATCAAAAGGCTTAAAAAAGAAGGAAAAAGTGAAATGCCTCTTGACATGTTAATAGATTTGTATGATGCTCATGGAATTCCTCCTGAAACTGTTGTTGAAATGGCAGGTGATGATTTTACTGTAAATGTTCCAGATAACTTCTTCACTCAGGTTGCAGGAGCACATGAAAAGGACACTACCCATAAAAAGTCTTCATTTAAAGTCGACTTCCCTGAAACGGATTTGCTGTTCTATAAAGATTTCTACCAACAAGAATTTGAAGCCGAAGTTTTAGGTCTTGTCGAAAAGGATGGCAAGAAATGTTTAGTCTTTGATAAAACAACATTCTATCCTGAAGGAGGAGGCCAACCTTCTGACATAGGTGAAGTTTCCATCAGCGGAAATGTATTTAAAATACCATATGCTGAAAAAATTGACAATGTTGTATTACATCATGTAGATGGTGACATTACAGATGACGTTGTTGGTCAAAAAGTCAGTGCCGGGATTGACTGGACAAGAAGGATAACTCTTGCACGTCACCACACAGGAACTCATTTGGTAATTGCGGCTGCAAGAAAAGTGTTGGGTCAGCATATATGGCAGGCAGGATCTCAAAATGGCCTTACAAGGGCACGTATAGACTTGTCACATTATAAACGTATCACACAGGAAGAGCTAAACGAAATTGAAAAATTGGCTAATGAATATGTGATGGAAAACATTGATTTGGATATTCAGTTCCACACAAGGGATGAAGCTCAGGAACTATACGGATTTGTACTTTACCAGGGGGGTATTGTTCCGGGTAAGATGATTCGTGTAGTTAAAATACCGGGTGTTGATGTTCAGGCCTGTGCAGGTACGCATGTTCCAAGAACTGGTGTGATTGGACCGATTAAAATCAACAAGACTGAAAGGGTTCAGGACGGTGTTGAAAGAATTGACTTTTCAGCAGGTCTTGCAGCAATCGATTCAATGCAGCATGACGGTGAAATCTTGCGTGAGAGTTCATCAATATTCAAGGTCGACAATGACCAGCTGCCGAAAACCTGTGACAGGTTCTTCTCTGAATGGAAAGCACAGAAAAATGAGATTGACAAATTAAAATCTGAAATTGCTTCCTTAAAAATGAACTCTCTTGCAGATGATTTCGTTGAAATCAAAGGCCTTAAAGTTGTTGAGCAATTAATTGACGGTGACTTCAAGGAACTTCAAAAGATAGCCACAGACTTTACAGATAATGGCAAGGCTGATGTTGTTATTATGGGTAACAATGACGGTAAAATCGTTGGTGCAGCATCTCAAAAGGCTATCGATGAAGGAGTCAAAATCAATGAAATAATCAAGACTGCAGCAGGCGTTTTAGGTGGTGGCGGCGGAGGCCGTCTTACATTAGCACAGGGTGCCGGTAAAAACACCGATAAGATGGATGAAGCATTAAAGACTGCTGTCGATTTAATCTAAAATTTTTTGAGAAAAGTCCATTCTTTTCTCATTCATGCTTTTTTTTAAAAATATTTATTAGGATTGAAATTAAAAATTATATGTGCTGTTATATTTTAGTAATATTTGAATAAACTTGTTCAGATATTGAAGGGATTGCTATTATCTTCAGCAAGATTACTCTTAATTCAAAGCGGGCACATTAATTAAGGGAATAACAAATGTGAGAGGTTTAAATGAAATATGATTTAATCGTTGCAAGATATGGTGAAGTAGGTTTAAAGAGTTCAAAAGTGCGTTCTCGTTTTGAGAAAAAACTGGTAAAAAACATTAAGGCTGCAATAGACTGTGACGTTGATAGAAATCAGGGAAGGATTTATATTTTTCCTAAAAATTTTGACGAGGCAGTCACGGATTTAAATAGGGTATTCGGTATTGTATCTTATTCTCCGGCCATTTCAACGTACAGTAACTTTGAAGACATTGACGAGACATTGGGCGGATATGTTGAAAACCTGATTGAGGAAGGCATCATAAATGAGGACACTAAATTCGCAATTAAATGCAGGCGTGTGGGAACACATGATTTTACCTCACAGGAAATGGCCGCATATTGTGGAGGTGTTGTCAGAAAAAGGATTTTAGCTCCTGTAGATTTGACCAATCCTGATTTGACAATCTTTGTTGAGGTCAGGGACGATGACACATTCATCTATCATGAAAAGATTCCTGGTCCTGGAGGATTGCCTTTGGGAACTCAGGGAAAGGTAGTCTGTTTAATATCAAGCGGAATAGACTCTCCTGTCGCAGCATATCTGATGATGAAAAGGGGATGTGAGGTAATCGCACTATACTGTGACAATGATCCGTTCACAAGCGCCAAAGCAAGGGAACTCAATGATGAAATAATCAATCAGCTTCAAAAATATGCTGCTGGAGTGCCTATCAAAAAGCGTGTTGTAAAATATGGTGAATACCTCCAAAAGGCTAAAGAGGAAGCCCCAGAAAAGATGACCTGTGTTTTATGCAAATCCGGAATGTATAAGCTTGCAGAAAAACTTGCAAATGAAATGGGTGCTCAGGCTATTGTTGATGGAAGCAGTGTCGGCCAGGTCGCATCACAGACCTTGGATAATATTCTGGCAACAAGATATGGCGTTGACATGCCTGTGTTGTCTCCATTAATCGGTTTGGATAAGATTGAAATCACTAAAATCGCAGAAGAGATTGGAACATTCGAAATTTCAAAAATTGATGATGGGGGATGCTCCGCAGTTCCAAGATATCCTGAAACAAGAGCTGACCTGCAAAGAGTTAAAGATGTCTGTGAAGCCATGAATCAGGATGCAGCCATTAATGAAGCTTTCAAAACAATTGAATATTAATAGTAATGGGTTATCGGCAGCATCATCAATCCGGTTAGGAATATTATTATGAACGTTAGGACATACATGTCCTTATTTTCTATTTTTTTATTTTTCAGATTGATTATTAAAGGAATCATAAATATTATCGGTAGGAAATACCTTGTTTGCACTCCCAATATCACATTTGAACCCACTGGAGTCCATTGCAGGTATAAAATTCCATAGATGCCAATATAAATAATCAGAAAGATTATTGATAGTATTATTCTCTTGTTTTTCTCCAAATCCACATCCAGTTTGTAAAACAACGAAAACACTAAAAATGATAGGATATACAGTATATTGAAGAGCTTGTATCCTTCAAAGTCGGCATAATGGAAATAATTTGATTTCATTATTAGCAGGTCAGGAATTGAAACTATTATATTTTTAGCCAAATTGATCAATACTTGTGGCTGTGAGATGATGAATTGTAGCTGTCCGCCACGTGACACGGTTGACGCCGGAGCAGTATCCGCAAAAGATACGAATATTGAGCTGACGCTTATCATGGTTAAAACAATCAATAATAAAGCAATTATCAAACTGTACTTTTTATGTCTGCTTTCTTCATAAGGCAGTATTAATGTTAAAAAAGCAAGAATGACGTATGGTGGCTTAATCAGGCTGATTAACAGGATTGAAATGAAAAATACTGCCAAATTTTTCCTGTTTATTTCGTCGCAGTACATTTTGATGAAATAAGTTATGATAATCAGTGAAAACGTTAAAATAAAAGCATCATAGCTTGGAGAAGAGGCCTGGGATAAGCAGAGGGGCATTGTAGCTATTATAAGTAACGGCAGTTTAAATTTTGGGATTGTTCTTATCATGAAGAATGCAACAATTCCATATAACAGCAAATTAGCTATTCTGGCAAAATATAATGCCCATATTTCAGTCAGATTCAATATTTTGGCCAATAGAATTCCCAATGCAGATAATATGTATGAATAAAATGGGCTGTCTGTCGTATATTCCCAGTATCCCTTATGGTCAGTTATCGGATTATTGAAATCGTGATTAATTATGGTCGCACCATTCTGGGCTTGATTCATGTTAAAATAATAATTATTTACATAAACTCCATTTTCCGTCATGTTAGGATATAGGTGGCCTTCAGACATCAGTTCGGCCCTTGTGAAATGTGTGGCTTCATCCGGAAAACTCATTGGAGGGGCTAAAAACACCATCATCAATCCAAATATGATTATCAAAACCAGTCCTATTTTATGCAGTTCCATCTTATTTTTATAGGCATAATAAATACTGGTTAATCCGATAATCGTTGTTATTAATAGAAAAATTACTTTATACTGATAATCTGCAAACAGTTTCTCATTATACATTGCAAAAAGAAAGACAATCACAAAAACAATATAAATGAGCATGTATTTCTTGTAATCATTAAAGTAATTTTTTACATCCATATTAATTGATTTTGTATTTATGTATTAAATAGTTTGTATTTTCACTGTTGAATAGATATTTTTAATAATTATTAATATTAAATTCTTTAATAGGTGTAAAAATGAGTACTTTTAATTCTATTGAAGAAGCAAGGGAATTTTTTAAAGGCGATAAGTTCGCAACCAATCTTGGTGTTTTTCTGGAAAAATTGGATGATGACAGTTGCGAATGTAGTTTGGAGCTGAATGAAGGACATAAAAATGCCGTTGGTGGAGTTATGGGTGGAGTCATGTTCACTTTGGCTGATTTTGCATTTGCCGTTTTGTCCAATAATTTGCATTCTCCTACTGTTGCACAGCAGGTTAGCGTTAATTATCTCAGCGCTCCTAAGGGAAATAAGTTAACGGCTAAAGCAGTATGTAAAAAGAATGGAAGAAGTTCCTCTATCATAAATGTTGACATCACTGATGATACCGGAAGGGATGTTGTACAATTTATCGGAACAGGATTTAAATTATAACTTTATTTTTTCTTATTTTTCGAATTTGATTTTTGATTAGCTATTAATCATAATAATTATATACTAATCAAACCAAAAATATTACCATATGCTTAATTAATTTTTTAAGTTTATATAAAACTTAATTTTATTGAGGTATTTAAAATGAAAACAACTGTTAGTGTAATTAAAGCTGATATTGGAAGTGTTTCTGGTCACTGTGTTGCACACCCAGAATTAATGGACATTTGTGATGAAGTTTT
>NZ_JAZUMY010000007.1:0-4408 GCF_045603845.1 Methanobrevibacter sp. | reverse complement strand
GATCCGAATATAATTGATGAACTCATTGAAGCCTGCGGATGCAAAACAATTGGGTGGTATGATCATAAAAGAGCATCATGCGGTACAGGATTTAGGCAAAGATATTCTAATCCGGATTTATCATTTACAGCGACAGCAGACAAAATGAATTCACTTAAGGATGAAGGTGTTGAAATTGTAGTGCATTTATGTCCTAATTGCCATATACAATTTGACAGATATCAACCATTAATCTCTAAAAGGGAAGGTAGGGAATTTAAAGCGATTCACTTGAATATTTCCCAATTCATTGCTATTGCAATGGGTGCTGATTGGGAGAGTGTTGTCGGTGTTCAGGCGCACACTTCCAAAATCGATTCTGTGATTACAGAATTAAAGGAGGTTGAATCATGAGTGGAGATTTGAAAATTGGTGTTTTCTTATGTGAATGTGGTGGAAACATCTCCGATACCGTGGATTTGGATGAAGTCAGACAATCACTTGATGTTGAGGTAATAGAACAATTTGAAAATTTATGCTCATTAAATGGACGTAAAATCATACGTGATGCAATTATTGAAAATCATTTGGATAGGGTTGTAATTGGTGCATGTTCACCTATAAGTCATGAAAAAACATTCCAGGATTATGTAAAACCTTTAAATCCTTATTTGATGGATATGGCAAATATAAGGGAACACTGTTCTTGGGTTCATGAGGATAAACAGAAAGCTACAAAAAAAGCCATTACGCTTATTAATGCATCCATAGAAAAGGTCAAGCAGTCAGATGAAGTTAATCCTATTTACTGTCAAACCCCTGATGAGGTAGCAGTTATTGGAGGGGGGATTGCTGGAATGAATGCAGCATTATCCCTTGCACGACAGGGAACAAAAGTCACTATTATCGAACAGTCACCAACATTAGGTGGGCATATGGCTAAAATCGGAAAAGTTTTCTCTCCAGTGAAAATTGCTGAAGAATGCGGTATGTGTTTGCTTAATCCTATTCTAAATGATTTGGTATGGAATGAAAACATAACTGTTTGGACTAACTCAAAGGTTATCAGTGCAAATCGTCATGCTGGAACATATAACCTTATTGTAGAGAAATCTCCAAGATTTGTTGACATCGATAAATGTATCGCATGCGGAAAATGTAGTGATGTCTGTGAAATCAATGTTCCCGATGACTGGAATGAAGGTTTATCTTTAAGGAAAGCAATTTATAGACCATATGGACAATCCTATCCTGAAGCATATGTAATTGACGGGGATGCATGTACAAAGTGCGGGGAGTGTAAACGTCAATGTATGATGGATGCAATTTCTCTAAAACAAAAACCTGAGAAAGTTCCACTTCAGGTAGGTTCTATTATAATAGCTACCGGTCATCAATTGATAGACCCTAATAAAAGGCCTGATTACTCCTATAAAAGACATCCGGATATTATTACACAAGCGGAACTTGGACGTATAACTGGCGTAAATGGACCAACAAAAGGCAAATTATTAAAAGCCAATGGTGAAGTTCCAAAAAGAGTTGTGATGATTCAATGTGTAGGTTCAAGGGATGAAAAGCCGGATGGACATAAGTATTGTTCTAAAATATGCTGTTCGGTCGCATCTAAAAATGCAAACATCATTAAACACAAGTATCCTGGTACTGATGTTTTAATTTGTTATACTGATGTGAGAACTCCTGGAATGTTTGAAAAATACTATAAACATACACAATCTAATGAAGTTAGGTTCTTAAGAGGCAGACCTGGTGAAGTTGCCGTTAAAGGGGATAATTTCATTGTACGTGTTGAAAACACCATTAAAGGTGAATTTGAAGAAATTGAATGTGATATGGTTGTACTTTCAACGGCGATGGAACCCTCTGAAGGAACTAAGGAAATTGCAGAAATCTTAAACATTGGAACTACGGAAGATTCATTCATAAAAGAATCACATCCCAAAATTAAACCGGTTACAACAGATGTTCAGGGAGTATTTGTTTGTGGTACTGCACAAGACCCTAAGGATATTACTGATTCGATAATGCAAGCAACAGCCGCAGCATCTAAAGTCAGTGAATACAATCATGGTGGTGTAGAAATTGAACCATTCATTGCAGATATTGACTATGAAAAATGTCAATTATGTGGGGACTGTTTAGCTAAATGTAAGTTTAAGGCTTTAAGCATTATTGATGATGAACTGGTCTTGGATCCGATGAGTTGTGACGGTTGTGGAAAATGTTTAACTGTTTGTCAACATGGTGCAATCAACATTAACGGTAATATTGATGAGAAGATATTCGCTACAATTAATGGTGTATTATCTAAGAAAGTGGATGGTGAGCGTATCATATTGGTATTCTTGGATTCTATAGGTTATACTGCGGCGGATAATATTGGAGTTAATAGACTGAATTATCCGGAATCGATACATATAATAAAAGTTCACTCTGTTAATCGTGTAAGGCCTAGCCATATTAAATATGCACTTGATAATGGTGCGGATGGAGTATTTATTGGTGAATTCCCCGGTGATTTAATGTATGATGAAGTTGAACGTAAAATCGAAAGGGTGAAAACACAGATTGCAAATGCTGATGAAAATCCGAATAGATTGGCATTTTCAAAGGTATATATTCCTTACTTTGAGGGGCTTGCCCGCAAGTTAAATGATTTTGACAAGCAAATTGAAAATCTGAATGAGATAGAAGGGGTTTGAAAAAACCTCTTAATTTTAATTTTTATTTAAATAAATGGTGTTTTTAAAATGGTTGTACAAGTTATAAAAGCTAAGGATGATAAAATTACAGCAGCTGATTTAATTGCTGATTTGAAAAAGAATAATAAAATTGATTATTCTGGAGTAATTTTCACTTTTGAAGGAATGGTTCGTGGAAAAGATGAGAATATGCATTTGGAAAAGTTGATTTTATCAACTCCTGATGTTGAAAAAACTGTAGATGAAATTGAGAAAATAGTTGACAATACTAAAATTAAATATAATGTTCATGAAATTTCAGTTGTTCATTATATTGGTGAATTTTACACAGGAGACACATTATTTTTAGTTGCTGTTTTAGGTTCTCATAGAAATGAAACCCTTGAAGCATTAAAAGAAACAATTGAAAATGTTAAATTCAATGTAGAATTTAAAAAAGAAGAAATTTCAAAAGAAGGAAGAAAAACAATTTTGGCAGGGGGATAAATCATAACTTCCTGTTCAGTGAAAAGTTTATGACTATTTGATAAAAAGAGAATTCCTCCTTAATGAGGTATTTATTTAATAAATTGAGTTATATATCAATAAAAAGTAGTGGATAATTTGCTACTTTTTTGAGCATTTTTTCTTTGTAATTTATTAAACCGGATTCAATTTGTTGTAGATAAATAAATTACTATTTATCGTCCCAATGGTGAGTGTATTAATGCAAGTTATGTGGGTAATGGTATCTGGTGGGCAGTACTTACTTTTTTATTTCACCAGCAAAACCAACAATCAGAATACTTGAAAGGAGCTCTCATAATTTTAACTACTGTTTGTTTTTAAATTAATTTCCTTTATCAAATATTTAATCTGCTAATACATTAGTTGCAGGCATAGATACTTTTGCAAGTCCATGTGATGAAGTTCTGAAATTTTTATGAATCTGACTTTTTTTAAAATTAGTAGAACATAATTATTGTGAATTAATGAATGAATATTATATTTAATATTTTACTTTTTAGAATTGTGATCGGATTTTTAAAGGTATATTCGATTTTTAAAAGAGGATTGTCTTTTAAACTGCTATTTTTCTGCCCATCATAATTAAGTTCCATAATCAACTCGATAAGTTTATTTTATCAGTTTTTGATATTAAACGACTTGTGTTATTGCATTGCTAAAGTATTATATATGTGGGTATTAATTAAATAGCTATTAATTATATATAACTTAAAAATTAAATTATTAATTAATTAAAATTATTTTGGAGAGGAAGAGTATGAAAGGAGATGTATATTACGGAAAAGGAATTAGGGAACTTGAAGGAGAATACTCCGATTTATATGATGTGGTATCTGATTTGAATGCTACTGTATGGAACGGAAAAGTCTTAGATTATAAAACTCAAAAATTAATCGCTATTGGAATTGCAGCATCAAGAGCCGATGCAAGAGCTACCAAAAAACAAATCAGAAGCGCCATTGAAGTATTGGGCATTACTAAAGATGAAATCGTTGATGTATTGAGAGTAGTCTTGTTGACTTCAGGTATGCCGGCATTTTCCAAATCCCTTCAAATCTTGAACAGTGTCGTTGAAGCAATTGAAGAGGAAAGGGAAGATAAGGCATAATGCCTTTCTTTAATTTTGTTTGTTTTCAGACGATGGATGATTTTAAATCCATTGGATTTCTATTTTTTTCGTAAAGTATCTGTAATGAAAC
>NZ_JAZUMY010000006.1:0-5756 GCF_045603845.1 Methanobrevibacter sp. | reverse complement strand
TTGGTGATAATGTAACTGTTGATTATACTTTAACTGATGGTGCTGGTGGTACTGTTACTTTCTTTGACGGTTCTGATGTTTTAGGCACTGTTAATGTTGGTGATAAATTCGTAATTAACAACTTGACTGAAGGAATTCACTTTATTACTGCAGTTTATAATGGTGACGACAAGTTTAATGTATCTTCATCAAATGTTGTTGCTGTTGAGGTTAAAGCTAAAGGAAATGAATCCGATGACAATGTTACTAATAAAACAACTCCTGATATTAACATCAATTCTCCTGAATCCATAGTTGAAGGAGAAAATGCTACTGTCAGTGTTATTTTACCTGCTGATGCGACCGGTAATGTAACTATTGGAAATGTAACTGTTCCTGTTGTCAACGGAACTGCTAGTGCTGTTGTCTCTGGTTTACCTGTCGGTAATAATACCGTACCTGTTGTTTATTCAGGTGATGACAAGTATAATTCTGTTGAGACTAGTGCTAATGTGACTGTTGATGAGAAGGAAACTCCTAAGGAGAATGCTACTGTCAGTATTGATGCTCCTGATGTTACTGAAGGTGAAAATGCTACAATCACTGTTAGCTTGCCTGAGGACGCTACTGGTAATGTGACTGTTGGCAATGTGACTGTCCCAGTTGTTAACGGAACCGCTACTGTAAGCATTCCTGATTTGGCTGCAGGCAATTATTCTATTCCTGTTGTTTATTCAGGTGATGACAAGTATAATTCTGTTGAGACTAGTGCTAATGTGACTGTTGATGAGAAGGAAACTCCTAAGGAGAATGCTACTGTCAGTATTGATGCTCCTGATGTTACTGAAGGGGATAATGCTACAATTACTGTTAGTTTGCCTGAATATGCAACAGGTAATGTGACTGCCACAGTTGGCAATGAAACTTACACTGCTCCTGTTGTTAACGGAACTGCTACTATCAGCATTCCTGATTTGGCTGCCGGTAACTATTCTGTCCCAGTTACATACTCTGGTGATGAAAAATACAACCCAGTAACTAAGGATGCTGCTTTAACTGTTGAGGAAGAGGTATATGAAATTGTATCCGCTCCTGACGTAAGCAAATATTACCACGGTTCTGAAAGATTTGTTGTTAACATTACTGATTCCAAAGGAAATCCTGTTGCTAACAAGTCAGTTGTCATTGAAATAAACGGAATGACATATAACAGAACAACCGGTGCTTCAGGAACTACAAGTGTTGCAATTAACTTGAATCCTGGAGTTTATAACGTAACTACAACAGTAGGAAACGAAACAATCAACTCAGTAGTTACTGTATTGACTACAGTCAACGGTACCGATCTTGTTAAAATCTATAAAAACGACAGCCAATACTACGCTACTTTCCGTGACAGCGAAGGTAACTATCTGGCTGACGGAACTGCTGTAAGATTCAACATCAATGGTGTAATGTATGACCGCTTTGTCAGAGGAAACGAAGGTTTAGCTAAACTTAACATCAATCTCTACACAGGTGAATACATATTAACGGCAATGAACCTACAAACAGGTGAAGAATCATCAAACAATATTACAGTTCTCGCTAAAATAGTTGAAAACTATGATATTACCAAATACTATAGAAACGCAACACATTATACTGTTAAAGTACTTGGTGACGATGGAAACCCTGTAGGTGCTGGAGAAGTCGTAACATTCAACATCAATGGTGTGTTCTACAACCGTACAACAGATGAAAACGGTATTGTTAAGTTAAACATTAACTTGCAGCCTGGAGATTACATAATCACAGCTGAATACAAAGGATTCATGGTATCCAACAATATCAAAGTTCTTCCAACATTATCTGCTCAGGACTTGACAAAAACCTATGGGACTTCCGATCCGTTCATCGCTCACTTGGTTGACGGTCAGGGAAATCCACTTGGAAATCAAAAAATCGAGTTCAATATTAACGGAGTCATGTATTACAGAACAACCGACAGCCAGGGTAACGCTAAATTAAACATTAATTTAATACCTGGCGAATACATCATAACCTCCAAATATAATGATGCAGTTATTGGAAACATTGTAAAAGTGAACGCTTAAGAGGTTTAAAACACCTCTTCTTTTTTTATTTTTCATAGTTAATTTTATAAAAAATTTTAATCAAAACTATTTTTATGATAACATTTATTACTGGTAACGAACATAAAGTTATAGAAGCAGAGAATATTTTCAAAGATTATGACATTAAACTTGAGCATATTGACTTGGGTTACAGCGAACCTCAGGGAACTCTTGAGGAGGTGGCCATGTCAGGTGCAAGATATGCCAGTCATAAGCTTAATAGACCTGTGATTGTTGAAGATGCTGGTTTATTCATTAAGGCTTTAAATGGATTTCCTGGAACTTATTCACATTATGTACAAGATACTTTAGGAAATCAGGGAATTTTAAAGCTGTTAAATAATGTTTCTGACCGTTATGCCGAATTCAGGTCAGTTATTGGGTACTGCGCCCCCAATTCTGAGCCCAAGACTTTTTTAGGCAAGGTCAAAGGAGAAATATCAGTTGAAGAAAAAGGTGATTTGGGATTTGCTTTTGATCCTATATTTTATGTTCCCAGTGAGGGTAAGACCTTTGGAGAATTGACAACTGACGAGAAAAACCAATTTTCACATAGAAAAAATTCATTAAAAAAATTTATAGAGTGGTATTCTACTCAAGATTAATATTTTATAGGTGTTATTTATGGCAAGACCAGAATGGGTAACTTATAGTAACGAAGAAATTGAAGAAATGATTTTGAAATTTAACAGAGAAGGTAAAAGTACTTCCGAAATCGGTATTATCTTAAGAGACCAATACGGAATTCCTAAAGTTAAAGACGTAACCGGTGAAAGAATCACTGAAATCTTAAAAAGAAACAATCAGGCTGGAGACTATCCTGAAGATTTAATGAACTTAATCAGAAGAGCAGTTAACATCAGGGACCACTTAGAAGAAAATCCTAAAGATTTACACTCCAAAAGAGGATTAACTATCATTGAATCAAGAATCAGAAAATTAGCTTCTTACTATGTAAGTGAAGGCGAATTACCAGAAGGTTGGAGATATAATCCACAACAAGCAGCACTCCTTGTTAAATAGAGCTACTGAAGCTACTAATATGCTCAAAGAGCATATTGAAAACGATGAAATTATTCGCATAATTTCACACAACGATGCTGACGGATTGTCAGCTGCAGCGGTAATAGCCAATGCTTTGAAAGAGGAAAATGTTCAGTTTCATACTACTATAGTCCCACGTCTTAAGGAAGATGTTATAAATCAGCTCCGTCATGAGCAACATGATTTATTCATCTTTTCAGATATGGGAAGTGCATTTGTAAATGAATTGAATACCTTTAAAAGTGATGTTATTATAGCTGATCACCATCAGGTTGATGGAACAGAGTCAGACAGTAATCTGGTTCATGTCAATCCACATTTATTTGAAATTGATGGTAGTAAGGATTTATCCGGTGCGGGTTCAGCATATTTATGTGTCCGTGACCTGGATAAAAAACATTTGGCTTATTTTGCACTCGTAGGTGCTTTTGGCGACATGCAATGCCAAGATGGATTTAATGGCGTTAACAAGCTGATTTTGGATGATGCAAAGGAAACAAATCTGGAAATTAATGAAGATTTAAAGATAGTTTCAAAGGCATCCGAGCCATTATTCAAATCCCTTGCTTATACATTCACACCGCCTTTGCCGGGCATTAGTGGTGATTTGGAAGGGGCTACAGCATTTTTAGAAAAAATCGGTTTATCTTATGGAATCAAGTTCGTAGATTTGGCTGATGAAGAGAAGGATGTTCTTACGGCCGAACTGATAAAGATTAATCCAGACATTTTTGGGGATTGCTATTTGATTCCTAAAGAGATTCCAATGCTTAGGGATCTTGAGGAATATGCATATATCCTTGATGCATGCGGTAAGAATAAGAAATATGGCTTAGGCTTAAGCATTGCGCTTGGCGAAAGAGAAAAGGCCTTGTCAACTGCCACTGATTTTCAGCGCAAATATAGAGACCAGATTGTCAAGGGTCTTGAATGGATTAAACGTGAAGGTGCTGTTCAATTAGAATCATCACAATATTTATATAGTGAAGATAAAGTTTTAAAGTCTGTTATGGGTACTATTGCAAGTATAGGATTATCTGTAGGTTTGATTGATGATTCAAAACCTGTACTTGGACTATCCAGACTTAATAAGGATATTAAAATTTCTGGAAGAACTACAAGAGATATGGTTAATCGTGGAGTTGACTTGGGAAAGGCTTTACGTGATAGCTCAAACAATTTCGGCGGATCAGGAGGAGGCCACGATATTGCTGCAGGAGCTATGATACCTTATGAAAGTAAAGACAATTTCCTCCATATATTTGATGAAATGATTTCATATCAATTAAATAATGATTAATATGTTTTTAACAAAAAAAGAAGAGCAAATGTGTGACGGAGAGTTCGGCGAAACCATCCGTAAGAGTATGGATATTTTAGTGGCTTTGGGTGACATTTACGGAGCCTCCAAATTGGTTGATATCACTTCTGCACAGGTGTCTGGAGTTTCATATAAGACAATAGGCCAGGCAGGTCTGGAATATCTTGAAGATTTGGCAAGTGAGGAATTTGAATATTCAGGAATAAACGCTTCACTAAATCCTCCGGGAACCGATCTGGACAATTGGAAGGAATTGGGATTTCCTGAAGATTTTTCAATTAAGCAAAACCAGATTGTAGATGCATATGGAAAGCTGGGCATTTCCAAAACATGCACATGTACTCCTTATCTTGTAGGAAACGTTCCTAGATTTAAAGATCATGTATCATGGTCCGAATCATCTGCAGTGGCTTATGTCAATTCAGTTATCGGTGCACGCACTAACCGTGAAGGAGGACCGGCAGCTCTTGCAGCGGCCATAGTAGGTAAGACTCCCCTTTATGGATTCCATCTGGATGAAAACCGTAAGGCAAACCTGATTGTAAATGTCAGTGACGAATTGTCCGGCGCTGACTGGGGTGCGCTAGGTTATATTGTTGGAAAAGTCGTTGGCGGCGGAGTGCCTTATTTTACTGTTAAAAACACTCCATCCAATAATGATTTGAAAACTTTAGGTGCGGCTCTTGCTTCTTCAGGTTCTGTAGCATTGTATCATATGGAGAATGTAACTCCTGAATGGGATACTGCCGGAAAGGATGATGTTGAAGATTACATGTTTGTCGGCGATAATGATATTCAGGAAACCCGTCAAAAGTTAACCACAACAGACCGTGAAGCCGATTTGATCTGTTTGGGATGTCCTCATGCTTCTCTTGAGGAAATAAAACATGTTGCCAATATCGTTGAAGGCAAAAGCATTAAAAACAAGTTATGGATTTGCACGTCCGTTTCTGTTAAGGCAACTGCTGATAGAATGGGTTATACTCAAATTATTGAGGCTGCTGGCGGAAATGTTGTATGTGACACATGTATGGTTGTTGCTCCTATTGAGGATATGGGCTTTGAAGTGATTGGTGTAAACTCAGCAAAGGCAGCAAATTATGTCCCTTCAATGTGCGGACTTGATGTAGTTTATGATGATGTGGAAAATCTTATTCATTTTCAGTGATGAATATGTTTTCTACAATAGATTTTTTCTTTATCTACTAAGAAAATTTTAATTCCATCAATGTTTATTTTTTTTGATTATTTTTTGTAATTTTTTTAAATAATTTATTTTATTATTTTTTGAAGAT
>NZ_JAZUMY010000005.1:0-23545 GCF_045603845.1 Methanobrevibacter sp. | reverse complement strand
TATGAAAGAGCAGGACGTATTGATGGTAAAGAAGGTTCTATTACCCAAATGCCTATCTTAGTTATGCCTCAAGACGATATTACTCACCCAATTCCTGACTTAACCGGTTATATTACCGAAGGACAAATTGTATTAAGTAGGGAAATTTCCAGGAAAGGTATTTACCCTCCTGTAGACGTACTTCCTTCACTTTCTCGTTTGATGAGTGGTGGTATCGGTGGAGAAAAAACTCGTGATGACCACAGTGGTGTATCTGACCAACTTTATTCAGCATACGCAGAAGGTCGTGAATTAAGAGACCTCGTTGCGGTTGTAGGGGAAGAAGCACTTACTGAAAGAGATCAAAAATTCTTAGAATTTGCTCAAGCATTTGAAGATAGATTCATCACCCAAAGTAAAGATGAAGACAGAACTATCTTTGAAACTTTAGATCTCGGTTGGGATTTACTTAAAATCTTGCCTAAAACAGAACTCAAAAGGGTTAAAGAAGAATTTATCGAACAATACCTTCCAAAAGAATAAATTCATTTGTTTAAAACAGGTGATTAAATGGCACAAGATATTATTGATGGAATTAATCCAACAAGGATGGAGTTATTATCTCTTAAAAACAGGACTAAACTGGCTGTAAAAGGACATGGTTTGCTCAAGGAAAAAAGAGATGCTTTAATCAAAGAATTTTTTGATATCTTGGATCGTGTTAAAGGTATTCGTGAAAACGCAGAAAAAAGTTTACAGGAAGCTAATGAAGCTTTAGTTGAAGCTCAAATTGCAATGGGTGACTTGGCTGTAAGAAAAGCATCCTTATCAGTTAAGGAATCTATTGATGTAGACATTACTTCAAGAAGTGTTATGGGAGTATCCGTACCTGTAACCAACATTAAAATGGAAGAAAGATCCATTATTGATAGGGGTTACGGATTTTCAGACACTACCATTCAGTTAGACGAAGCTGCTAAAAAATTCGAGGAATCTCTCAAGTATTTAATTGAACTTGGTGAAGTGGAAAAGACTATTTTCTTATTAGCTGAGGAAATTGAATCAACTAAACGTAGAGTAAACGCTTTAGAACATATTATGATTCCAAGATTCCAAAATACTGAAAAGTATATTGATATGAGACTCCAAGAAATGGAAAGGGAAAACTTTGTTCGTTTGAAAATGATTAGGTCTACAATTGAGAAAAATGAAAAGGCTCAAAGAGCTGCTCAAGAGGCCGCAGAATAAGATTTCTTATTCTGTTCATTTTCTTATTTTTTTATTTATTTTTAAAATGGTGTATTAATGAAAAGAAATCCTATTGACCAATTTTTAAAAGATCCTGATAATAAGGCTAAGGCATTTAGATGGATTACTTATGGTATGATTATTACTACTTTTTTAATTACAGTCGGATTTTTGTTCTTTATAGCATTTCTCGTTGGAATTTTCTAACTTCACTGTTTACAACTTGAGAACTATGCTCTATTTTTTCACATAACTTTTTAAAATCGCTATCTTTATCTATTATTGTCAATAATGGTTCTGATTTTTCTGTTATTGTACCGATATGCGGCAAATCATAAATATTGTCCAAATCTATTTTTGAATATTTGTTTCTGCATGGAGAATATATGATTTTTTTATAGCTGTAATATTTTGCTTTCGGTATTTCAAATTCTTCATTGAAGCAGGATTTAATGTGCGCATCAAGCATATTTATCTGGAGTGACTTTTCCACGCATTCAAATGTTCCTTGAATTCTTGGATTGACTTCAATTACGTATAGTCCATTTTCATTTAAAATATAGTCCACGCCGCATGATCCCATCAAATCGAATTTATATGCAATATTCTGTGATGTTTCAATCATTTCTCTGTTTATATTATCGATATCTTTCACTTCAGCCAATATTGATTCATTGGTTAATGGTAAAATGTTGCCTATGTAAATGTAGCGGTTATTGTTTTTGAAATCGTTTTCTGTCAATAGCCTTGAGTTCATTATGGTCTTTTTAAGGTCTTTGCTTCCAAGTATGGATGAGCTTAAATTTATCCCTTCAACATATTCCTGAAGGATAAAATTTTCACTGTCATTTAATTGAAATGTTGATTCATTATTTAGAAGTTTTATGTTGTACCCACCAGATCCTTTAACGGGTTTTAAAATATATTTTGTTTCAGGATTATTTTTACAGATTTCACTAGCTTCATCTACCTCATTTATAAAAAAAGTTTCAGGGGTTTTAAATTCATCTTTTATTTCATTGTAAAATTCGAATTTATTTTCTATTTTTGACACGTCTTTTGTTCCTAAAATCTTTTTTTGATCTTTTTTCGAAAAATCATCCGGTGAAATTCCGGAAATTGGAATGATGTAGTCCGCTTCATCTATGTAATCCTTGGATATCTCTAAAATATTTGAACTGTTAAACTGATCTTCGAATATGCCGCTGCTTTCATCGTCATGCTCTTCAAGAATAATCTTCTGCCTGTCTATTTGCGGCATGTCGGATGTTGAAAAATAGCTGGTGGAATATAGCTCATAATCTAATTTTAAAGCACTGTTAAGCATACTTCTTGTATTAATTCCAATAAGCAATAGCTTTTCCATAAAAAAATCTCATAAAAAAAGTTAGTTGAATAGTCCCGAGCGGAGTCGAACCGCCGTCTCCGGGTCCAAAGCCTAGAAGGATTACCACTACCCTACGGGACTATGTTGCAATATAACAACATTTTAATATTTATGTTAAGTAGTATTTAAATGTATCGTTATTCGATTAATTTATTGTAAAATAAGCATTTATCGGCCCATTTGCATTCATTACAGATGTTTTTCACATCATTCATTGATTTAAATTTGGATGAAACATAATTGAATAAATCTATGGAGTTATATTCCTTTGAAGTCAGTTGAGATAATACTTCATTATCCATTTTAACGATTATTTCATTTTGCTTTTCATTTTCGCACAGGTTATTTTTTAAATTTGGACATGCCAAGCAAATATCGTCGGGTTCATTGGTTAATGTTACGCTGCATTCTTCCGATTTTCTCAATTCGTTTATTCTGGTCATTTTTGTGATGAAATCTTCACTATAACCGTAGCCCTGAAAACCCTGAAGACATAACAGATGGTGCCCTCTTAATTTAATTTTCATAAAAATCTTAAAAAATAGTAAAAAAGGTTAAATGTAACCTTTTATTCTTTCGGTAAGAAAACTTTGGACAGTCCGGCACATCCTGCAATCTTAACAAGATCTCCGAAGATAAATGGAACAAGTCCCATTAATAAAATATCTGCAATTCCTAAAACGGTTCCTTGAGTTAAATAGAACCATAAGGCCAATCCTAAAAGACCAGGAATGTAGATAAGTGCAAAGTTAGCTACACCAATAACTGCAAACATACGTGTAAAATTACGTGCTTTTGCATATCTTTCAGTAATGTATCCTATAAAGTAGGATGCCAAAATAAATCCTACGAAATATCCTCCGGTGGATCCAAGTACCATTTCTAATCCGCCGGTCATTCCTCCAAACCATGGGACAAATGCGATTCCCAATACAATATAAAGTATCTGACTTAAACAACCATATCTTTTACCAAGGAATAATCCTGCACATAATACCGCAAAGGTCTGTCCGGTAATTGGGACAGGTGTCCAAGGAAGAGGAATGATAATTTGGGCCATCAGACCAGTAATACAGGCCATTAAAAAGGAAAATACGATTTTTGTTAGTGTGCTTGATTCATTAAATCTTTCAAAAACGTTTTTTCTAGCAACATAATAATTCTCAATGTTTATATTCATTAGAATTCCCTCCTAATTTTATTTCCTTAATAATATTTGTCATTATTAATATTTATAATTATACTTTAAATAAACTCGGAATAATATTTAAATGAGAATTTGTGATGCAACTCTTGAATATATTGTGTTTAATTAAATTGAGGTATAAATAATATTTGTTTTATTATCAGGGAGGGGTTATTTTTCACTAAACTTTCAGATTGATTAAAAATTAGTTAATTAAATTAAATTAAATTTTGAAAGGAAGTATTTAAATGATTTATTCCTTTTCACAGTTAATTCCAAATTATATGTTTTACATACTTGGGCAAAAAAGTCCACTTTGTTTTCAAATGAACTCTTATCAATCATTTCATTTAATTTTTCTTTTGTAATTCCATCAACAAATATAAATAAGTTATTCATTGCCAAGCCCCAAATAATTATCAATAAATACTTCATCTATTCCTAATTCTTCAATGAATGGTTTTACAATTTCATTATCAATCGGTTTGGTGATATTGGAAAACCTGATTTATTTCTGGATATGAAATAAATATTTTCTAATTTAACATGTTTCAATAATTCCGGATTATGCGTTGTGATAATTAACTGTTTTTTTCGAGAAACCTCATTCATTAATTGTATTAAGTTTGCAAGTAATTCCGGATGAATATTACGTTCCGGCTCTTCAATTAATAAAATCGTTTCTTTTTCAAAAAACAATGCAACAATTAAAGCAATAATATTAACAGTTCCATCAGATATGAGTGGGGATGGAACATTAATCTCATTATATTCTTCATTTAATGTAAATATTGTTCTTCCGTCAATGAGTGTATCAACATTAATTTCCTCAATATAGGGTAGAAGATGATTAACTAAATTTAAGAATAATCTTTTATCATTATTATTGTCCAATATTTTTTCTAGGATTATTGGTAGATTATCACTAAACTCTAGTAGATTAGAATCACCATTTCTATGGGTTCCGAATTTGGAAAATTTTGGATTGAAATAATAATATTCAATATTTTTAAACAAATCTTTCCAAGCGAAAGGAATTGTAGACAATGATGAATTAATAATTAATGATTGTGATTTTTGGAAATTGTGTTTTACAATATTTAAGAGTGATGATGGAACTAAATCTTCAGCTTTAATAAATTCATCTGCTTTATCAAGTTTCACATTAATTTTACCCGTATTTTTAATGGATAATTTGTTTTTATAGATTTCATTATCATAAGTATATTCATATGAAAAATCAACATTTTCTTTTAGAATCTCATATTCAAAATTGGATTTGAAATTAAAAGACAGTTCATATTCAAGCTGATTGAAATTGAGGAATATTTCTTCATCATTTTTAAAAATAGGAATTAGATAATTTCCCGTATCATTTGCTGTAAATATTATTTTTAGATAGCAATTTTCATCATTTTTACTGTTAATATTTTTCAAATAAAATCTGGAGTAATTATTTATTGTTTTTTCAAAATCTTCAGATAAATCTTTTAAAAATTTAAACACTTCTATAAAATTAGATTTTCCTGAAGCACATGATCCAATAATCACATTAAAATCATCTAAATCTAAATTAACCTCTTTAAAACTCTTGATATTCTTAAAGGTGATGTTGGAGATTCGCATATTATCATCTCATAATCTAGTATTGATAATTTCATTTCTTATAATTATTTTGTTACTGTTTTTCAGTTCTAAAATTATTTTCATTGTTTTTAATAGGGTTCAAAAATTCTATAAGCCAATTTTTCTTTTCTAAAATAGTGTTATAATGGTGTGGGGTCCTTAAAAAAATAGTAAAATTGAGGATAATAGCTATCCTCATGTTAATCTAGTCAATTGTAATAATTTTTAAGTTGTGTGGTTTTTTAACGATATTTGATTTGAAAGCAACCAATTTTTTAATTCCTTTTTTGGAAGCAACATCAACTAATCTTTGGCTGATGATACCATCAAATATCACGGTATCCGCAGTTTCTTCGATATTTTTGATCTCTTCGTAAATATCTTCAATTGAAACCTCTTTGGTCATATTCAATGCTTCATCCAAGATTGCTCCGCTTCCGGTTCCTTCAAATTCTTTTAGCATATCCTTCATTAATTTGACTTCATCATCTTCGATTTCAACTTCAGGTTCTTTGTTGAATCTTCTGTTTTGTCTTTTGGAATGATTTCTGTCACGTCTTTTATGATGGTGATTATTGTCATCGGAGTCTGAAAGAATATTGTGGTTTGCTAAAAACTGTGCTGTAGGAACTTTATCTCTTAGCGCCACTAAAACTTCATCTTTTTCCAAATCTTCCACTTCTTTTCCCTGTGGAGCACGGGTAATGTAGTCCACATCTCCAATCTGTAAAAGCTCTTTCAAAATCAGTTCTCCACCACGGTCGCCATCTACAAATGCGGTAGTGGTTCTTTTTTTACTTAAATCACCAATAGATTGAGGAACGCTAACTCCTTCAACGGCAACAGTATTTTTGATACCGTATTTAAGCAAGTTCAAAACATCGCTGCGTCCTTCTACGACAATGATTGCGTCTGAAGTATGGATGCTTGGGCCTGCAGGTAATCTGTCATCCCCGTATTCGGAAATTTCATGAACACGCATAGCTTCCCTTACTTCTTCAATCATTTTCATGCTTGCAGGACCGACGCTTTCAACCATGTTCTTATAGATTTCTTTTGCACGGTTTACAACTTGTTCTCTTTTTACAGCACGAACGTCTTCAACTTTTAAAGTTTGAATTTCTGCTTCACAAGGTCCTACACGATTGATAGTTTCTAGGGATGCAGCAAGTATGGCGGTTTCAACTCTATCTAAGCTTGAAGGAATAACAATTTCTCCTTTTGCTCTTCCACTATTAGAATGAATGTTAACTTGAATTCTACCGATTCTACCAGTTCTTTGTAGTTCTCTTAAATCTAAATCATTACTTAATAAACCTTCTGTCTGTCCGAATACTGCTCCGACAACATCCGGTTTTTCTACAATTCCATTTGCAGTGATCTGCGCATGGATCAAATATTTAGTTGTAGTTAATTCTTCGCCTTTTCCCATTTTTAAGCCTCCTAGCTTATTAATCGGGTTAATTTATTTTTTTCTAAAAATTAATTGTATTTTTAGGCTATTAATAAATTATTACGATAAACATATTTTTTAAATTTTAACCTATTATACACTAAAAAGAGCAAAAAGTACGATGAAAATTTAATTATATGGGCTATTATGATTTTATAGTTTATTAACTTGTATTTTCCTTCAGTTTTTTCCTTTAAATCCTCTTTATAATTAAATTTTCTCCTTTTTTGTTAATCAAATTTTATGATAAATAATAATAATGAATAAATGAACTCTTAAGCATATAATAAATAAGTATTGTTCAAATACTTCACTTAATATTTTTGGCTAAACTAATATATAAAATATTGTTTATAGAAATTTTTTTTAAGAAGTATTTTACATATAATAATATGAAAAAATGCTGGTGATTTAATGTCAATAAAGCCGAAAGACTTATTAAAAAACAATAAAAATTTAGATAAAATAATTGATTTTGATGAGATTTCTTTAGAGGATATTTCAATTGGGGATTTAACATATAATGGCGATAATTATAAGAAATTCATTAATTTGAATTCATTTTTAGAACATGTTTCTGCCTGTCAAATTTCTGATGCTTTCAATGAAATCGCCTACAGATCAGGAGTGCTTTATAAATTGAAATCAATCAATAATTTAAAAGCCTGGGGCAGAATAACCACATCCAAAACCAATAGCGATGATTGGGGAACTATTACCATAGCAATTGATGAAGCTAAAGATGGGGATGTTTTGCTTGTTGAAACCAGTGACATGGACGCTGCCATATGGGGTGAGCTTGCTTCAACCTGTGCTAAAAACAGTGGGGTTAAGGCAACATTGGTTTACGGCTGCGTGCGTGATTTGGATGCTCTTTTATCTATGGATTACCCTATTTTTGCATGCGGTTTCAGGCCTAATGCAGGAAAGGCATTGGGTTTGGGCGAGATTAATACTGATTTGTATTTGGAATCCATGAAAATATCTCCTGGAGATTTTTTATTTGGCGATGAAACCGGTGTTGTCATCATTCCTAAGGAATTCTTCAATGATGTAATGCTTAAAACATATGAGATAAAAGTCAAAGAAAAAAATATCACTGAAATGCTGAACTCAGGTAAATCTTTATCTCAGGTGGTTGGTTTAAGATAACCTGTAAAAAATTATTTAAGTAAGTAAATATTCAATATATAAGTATATCGATACCTTTATATATTTGAATATTCTAAATATATAAACGATACAGATTTAATTTTTAGTTTGATTTTATGAAATTCTTAGGAAATAGTTTGCATATAGCGAACTCCGGTAAATTAATAGCAAGATCCTCCCAAACACCATCCAGTGGTGGGATAGTTTTTGACAGTAATAAAAATAAGATTGGGAAGGTTAGCTATGTTTTTGGACCTACTAAACAGCCATATGTTTCCATTCGTCTGTTTAAATCAGCGGATAAGGATGAGATTATGAAAAATTATGGTGAAAAACTATTTGTATCAAAACCAAAATCTAAAAAACATAATAAAAGGAGGATGAAAACACGTCAGAAGAAGTAAATCAAGCTCCTAAACGTAGGAAACGATCAGATAGGGCAGCAAGAGAAAATAAAGAAGAAAGTAAAAAAGCAGTTTGTCCGGAATGCGGTTCTACAGAATTAATTGGAGATTACGAAAGAGCAGAAGTTGTTTGTTCTCGTTGTGGATTAGTTATTGATGAAAACTTGGTAGATATGGGTCCTGAATGGAGAGCATTTGACCATGAACAAAGAGATAAACGTACAAGGGTCGGAGCTCCTATTACATACACAATTCACGATAAAGGTTTAAGTACCATGATCGATTGGAGGAATAAGGACATTTATGGTCGTGATATTCCTGCAAGAAACCGTGCTCAATGGTACAGATTAAGAAAATGGCAAAGAAAAATCAGAATTTCCGGTGCAACTGAACGTAATCTGGCTTTCGCATTATCCGAGTTGGATAGAGATTCTTCAAGATTAGGACTTCCTAGAAGTGTAAGGGAAGCGGCATCCGTTATCTATAGAAGTGCTGTGGACAATAAGCTCATCCGTGGAAGAAGTATTGAAGGTGTTGTTGCAGCATCTTTATATGCAGCCTGCAGACAGTGCAATGTTCCACGTACCCTGGATGAAATTGCTGAAGTTTCCAGAGTAACCAAAAAAGAGGTTGGTAGGACTTACAGATTCCTTACAAGAGAATTAAATATCAAATTGCCACCAACATCTCCGGTAGATTATGTTCCTAGGTTTGCTAGTGAATTAGGTTTGTCAGGTGAAGCTCAATCCAAAGCTATTGAAATTATTGAAAAAGCTATGGAAAAAGGATTGACTTCCGGAAGAGGACCTACGGGTGTAGCAGCAGCTGCATTATATATCGCTTCAGTTCTGCTTGGTGAGAGAAAAACCCAAAGGGATGTTGCAGATATTGCCGGTGTTACCGAAGTAACTATTAGAAATAGGTATAAAGAATTAACTGAACAGTTAGATATGGGTGTAACTTTATAGTTCACCTAAAACTTATTTTTTTAACGTGAATATTTTTCGATACGATATTCCAGTTCGCGTATGATTCCATCGTTATTGTATCTTTTAACAGTATTTAATTTATTTTGATATTTATCTAGCCTTTTAAGGAATAACTTGAGCTTTTTAACGCTCATGTTTTCATGGTACTCTCCATAACCTAATTTTTGAACATAAAAACCATTCAGTGTCTGTTCAAAGTTTCCGATTGCAGGAACACTGTAAATTGGTTTTTTAAGAGTTATGGCTTCGGATATGAATGTAAATCCACCATTACAAACAACGGCTTTTGCACTTGCCAGATCATCATAAAATTCATCTTCATTGAATAATTTGTAGGTTAAATTTCCATCAACTTCGTCTTTATTAAATCCATAAACGATAAAATTTTCATCAAGGGATTTCAATCTTTCAACAAGTTTCACGCTTTCCTTACTTGTCTGATAAACAACAATGTGATCTTCGATTGTAGGTTTCAGATTGTATATTTCTTCACGGATTACTGGAGGATAGATTACAGCATTCTTTCCGGGTCTTACTTTCGGGAAAAAGAAGCTGGTTAAAATATGGAATTTTGGTCTTACGACATATCCTTTGATTACTCCTTTTGCCTTAAGCATTTCTGTTTGATGGTGTTTTGGATAATCAATTGATGTTTGGGTAATCATGTGGATATTATCCAGGCTTATTAATGGTATTTGGAGTAATTTGGACACCATTGTAGCATAAATCTCAAAATCCGTGACGATAATGTCTGGAGATAATTTCCTTGCTTTTTGATATAACTCCCGATATCCGATTTTGATGTTTGTTGGATTTCTTTTCAAAGCACTTAGCAGTGTTTTGGTGTTGCTGACCTTGTTGTTAATGTAAACTGTGTTGAATCCGCCTATCCGGTAAACGTGATCAAATTTTTCATTCAGGTATTCATAAGCTCTGTCATGTGAGAATACATAAACGTCATATTTCTCCTTAATTCTGTCAATTATCACGGCAGACCTTATTGCATGACCCATTCCTTCTCCACAGACACAATAGAATACTCTTTTTTTCGGCCTATTTTTTCTGGCTTTTGTTCTTTTAAAATATGATTTGGCTGTATTGACTTTTTCTGCAGACTTATCGTAATTTTCAAACATTTTGCTTATTCTTTCAGATTCTTTTGCAAACCTGTCCATTTTGTCTCTGCTTAAATGTTCTTTTCCATGGTCAAAGCCGTAATTCAACTCTTCAGCATCAGTAGTTTTCCCTATAAAATCATTAAATGTGCTTTTACCGTACTGCTGAATCAGGGTTTCTATTCCTTCCTCTTCAAGTCTTCTGGTTGATACTCCGATTTTAGCGTTTCTTAAAACTTTAAAGCGTTCAACATTACCCAAACGCTTAATGTAGTCACTGTCTTCTCCGAACGTTAATTCTTCATTAAATCCGCCGCATTTTTCATGCAGGCTTCTTTTGACGATTATACCATAACATCCTGCTCCATGGGGCTTGATTTTTTCAACGCTGATCATGAAGTAGTTAGCTAAGCTATGCAGCACCTGATCTTCTGATTTCTTTGACAATGGCTTCATTTGTGTAATTGCAATTCCAAGTCTTTCCATCTGGAATTCATAAATGACGTCTCTCAAGTAATCGTCTGTAAGCTTTAAATCAGAGTCTAAAAATAGCAGATATTTGCCTTTGGCAACTTCAGCACCTCTATTTCTACCAACACCAGGCATTCCTCCATCAACAACAATGCAACCGTATTCCTCAGCTATTTCCCGAGTTCTGTCTGTTGAATTTGCATCTGCAATAATGATTTCATAATCATCGAAGTTTTGTTTTCTTATACTATCTAAAAGTATTGGTAAGTATTCCTCTTCATTGTATGTTGGTATAATAATGCTTAAAATCATATTAGTTAATATTTTATTTTCAATATTTATAAAAATTTAGTTTTTCAGTTCCTGATATGTGTTGGTGAGGGGATGATTAGGCTCCAAATATGAAAAAATATTCCATGACACCGTGTAATAATCGCATGAATTGTTCAACGGTATCTTCAGGTCATTCAATAATTTCATTTCATTGTAATTTGAATTCATGATGTAGATTGTTTTATTCTGTTCATAGGTGATGTTTTCTATAGGAAAATCATTCAATTGAATATCTTCGACAGGATTGGTGACATCTACTTCATAATAATCAGCATTTGCTCCAAGAACTGCAATTGTAAATCTTAAAAGTATTATCAACGCCGCTGCAATATATGGGGCATATCTTTTGATTAAAACAACTATCAAATCTTTCTTATCTTTAAATGGAGGTATTATCTTACAGTAATCGCATATTTTTTCATGTGAAATTATGTAATCAGTAATCTCTTCAATGCACTGTCCATTTCTGTATATTAAAAATATTCCGCAAATACCTGTTATTGATGGCGTAGCAAAGAGTCCTCCATCTAATGCTCCAATCAATAAGCAGCATCCGAAAAATGAGAGTAAAAATGTTTGAACAAATCTTTTATCCCTGACAGAGAGCAGCAATGTTATAAACAGTATTGGCAGTAATATGATAATTAATTTTGCAATTTCAGGAATGTATTCATATAGGCCGACTCCTGTATTAATTTCACTTTGTATGAATGGTCCCATTATATTAGTTATAACCTCACCAAAAATTGACTTTAACAGGTGGGTATGCAGAATGCTTGTTGATGAAATGCTTTTGCCGATAGTCATGAAGATTGTGTTGAGGCCTATTCCCATCTGGTATCTGAACAGGACTTCCAGAAGTATTCCTGAAATTAATGTTACCGAACCCAATATGATTGAAATTTTCAGATATCTTTTTGAATCAAATTTATATTGGGTAAACAGTTGGCTGAATATTAAAAAGAATCCCATCAGTCCAAAAAATATTATGTCTTTGCCTTTGGAAGATCCCATTAGGAATAAATGGGTTATTGGGTGAATAATTGGATTTAGAATATCTGTTATAAATAGTACGCCGGCAATCATTATAAATAGGATACCAACTAATATAGTCTTGTTTATCTTCATTATGAATAATATTTAAATTAGTTATTTAAATTATTTACTGAATTGGGATTTTACTATGTTTGCGATTGAATATTATGTTGGTTTAATATTAATAGGAATTGTTGCAGGTTTTGCTTCAGGACTCTTGGGTGTTGGTGGAGGATTTCTAATTGTGCCTTTCCAGTATTTCCTTTTGAAGTACATCGGAATTTCACCTGACCTTGCGATGCTGATTTCTCTTGGAACGAGCTTGGCCATTATTATTCCAACGGCATCCAGCGGTGCATATAAGCATTCCCAAAAACTGGACAATATTATTGGACCGGGTATTAAACTGGGTATCTTTGGAATTATCGGAAGTTTTATTGGAGGTTTTGTCGCTTCAGGATTATCTTCAAGAATTTTAGAAATAATCTTCGGTCTTTTATTGTTATTTATTGCTATCAGAAATATTTTATCAAGAGATAAAAAGGAAAATCCTGCCAGATTTGATTTTAATTTAATAACTATTGCAATAACAGGTCTTTTTGTCGGGTTCTTTTCAGGCCTTCTAGGTATTGGCGGTGGAATATTTTTAATCGTAATTTTAACAATGCTTTTGGGTTTTTCAATGATTCAGGCTATTGGAACCTCTTCAGTATTCATTTCCCTAACGGCAATTGGAGGAACATTATCTTATATTATTTCAGGATGGGGAATCAATACATTTCCATATTCATTAGGTTATGTCAGCATAATTAATTTTATATTGATTGCATGTTTTTCAGTGCCTGTAGCGCAAGTCGGTGCAAAATATGCTCATAAATTACCTGAAAAACGTTTAAAACAGGTATTTGGTGTGGTTGTATTATATATTTCTCTTAAAATGCTGGGTGTTCTTCCTTGATTTTAATGCCCATTCCCCGGGCAATAATCTGAAAATCGGATCCGCCCAATCCATTTAAAAAGTAAACGATATCCAAATCAATAACAGCATTTCCTCCGGAACTTTTTATTTTATCGGCCAATCTAATCAAACATTCGTCTTTTCCTTTTTTCAATTCGTTCAGCTGCTGTTTTTCAATTTTTTCTGGAGATAACTTTATAATGTGAGTATTTCTGCTGACAATTGACGTTGTATAAAAAAATCCTAAGATTTCATAATCCAAATCTATCGGGTCAGTGCTTGTTATATAGATAAAATCCTGTGAATTGATTAGTTTATTGCTTTCCGTTTCACTGAATAATTGAATCGTATCGATTATTTTTTCTTCATGTCTTTCAGGCAGTATCATGTATTTTAGTTTATCAAGTAATTTTTCGAAAAAACCAGTGAGATAGGATAATGTTCCAACTATGACAACTATTCCGAAGTAGTTGATGAATGTCGGAATTGCTGCCTGGATAATGATTACGATTGATCCTATGGTAATGATGTTATATCCTAGTGTGGGATTAGCTATTATGAATCCGTAGACAACAGTCACTATAAACAGGATAAACGCACTTATTGCACCGATATCCTCTCCAAGGAGTTTTTTGGCCACATAAGTTTCAACATAGCCTGCCACTAAAGGCGCAAATAAAAGCCCTAAGTTCCATCCGAAAATAGCTATTTTGAAATATAAAAAGAAAGCGTAAGTTGCAAGACCGGCAACAGTACCTATAACAATGCTGTTGAATGCTTTTTGCAGGTTTGCTAGTCTTTGCTTATCAATATTCATTTTATTCATATTTTATTGCAGTACCGTAGGTAGTAATCAGAATTGTGTTTCCCATTGTACCGCCAAGATTATCATATGATATCTTAAGCCCGATAACTGCATTGGCACCTAACTGTTCTGCCTTTTCTTCCATACTTTTAAGTGCTATGTCACGGGCTTTTTTGATTTCCTCTTCATATGTTGATGTTCTACCGCCTACAACATCACGGACACCAGAAAATAAATCCTTATAAATATTAGCTCCTATTAATGATTCCCCAGTAACAAGACCTTTGTATTCGATAATCTCTTTATTTTCCAGTGTATTAGCAGATGTTAAAATCATCATATCACAATTATTTCATAAATGTCATTATGGCCCATATTATTAGGAATATTGCTATTACTACATATAATATGATTCTACTTCTTCTTGCCTGATGTAATCTAGCGTCCCATACTTTTTGACAGTCTGGGGAGCATACAAGTTCATTTAATGGAATTGGAGTTCCACATATCGGACAATGTTTATGAGGGTCTACTGCCATATATATCACCTTTTTATATTTTAAAAAATTCTTTTGTATTCTTAGTTACTTGCAGTGCAAGCTCTTCTGCATCCATACCCATGCAAAATGCAATTGTATTGAGGATATGGGGTAAATATTTCGGTTCATTTCTATTTTTCTTAGGTTTCTTATCAAAGTTTTTTGGTATTAGGAAGGGTGCATCAGTCTCTATCATCAATTTTTCAGGAGGAATGGCACTTACAGCTTCCTGCAGATTTCTTCCTCTTTTCATATCACAAATCCATCCGGTAACACCAATATAACAACCTAAGTCAACATAATTTTCCGCTTCCTGTTTTGTTCCAGTAAAGCAGTGAACAACGGATTTTTCAACAATACTGTCATGTTTTTTCAGTATATTATATAAATCTTCATGCGCTTCTCGCTCATGCAAAAATAATGGCATATCTAATCTTTCAGCTAGTTCCACTTGGGCTTCAAACCATTTTCTTTGCAAATCCTGTGGTGAAAAATTTCTATTGTAATCAAGACCGCATTCTCCAATGGCCACAACAGAGTCATTATCTGCAATTTTTTCCAATTCAAAGAGGGTATGTCCATTGCAAGTTTTTGCGTCATGAGGATGGACTCCTGATGTTGAAAATAATGTATCTGGGTATTTGGAAGCATATTCACGGGCCTGTTGGCTTGAATGAACATTCGTTCCAGTAATGATAAATTTGTTCACACCAGCTTTTTTAGCTTCTTCAATGATTTCGACTCTGTCTTTTCTGAAAGAGGAATGCATCAGATTTAAACCAATATCAATAAGATTATCCACCAAATCACCTGATTATTCGTTAATGACTTTAGTGCCTATATTTTCACCATTTATTGCTTTAATAAGGTTTTCCGGTTCATAACCGTTAGCAATAACAGTTTCCAAATTGGATCTTTTAATCATCTGAACAGCGGTTGTATCAAAGAATTCATAGGTTCCTGCTTTCATATCTTTACCGTTTAAAAAATCAAGCAGGTCTGTAGCTGTTATTTCGTTGACAAGTTCAGCATCATCAAATTTGTTAGGGTCTTTTGTATACATTCCATCAACTGATGTTAAGTTAATGAGCTTGTCTGCATGAACATATTCTGCCAGGATTGCAGATACTGCATCTGTACTGTGTGCAGGTTCCGTTCCACCCATAACGATAATTTTTCCGCTTGATGCGAATTCCAATGCTTCCTGGAAGTTATGAGGTACTCTTTGATATGCCGCATCTCCAAGTGCACATAATAATAATTTAGCATTAATTCTTGTGACTTCAATTCCAATATCATCACATTGTGCTTCTCCGGCATTCAAGTCACGTACAACGCCAATATAGTCTCTGGCGGGTTTTCCACCACCAACTACGACAAATAATTCATGTTCATTAGTTAATTCCTTTAGAATTTCACTGTATTGCTTGAATCTTGTACTGTCATAATCTTTCAATAGAATTGATCCGCCAATTGCAACAACGATTTTCATATATTCACCTTATATAATTAATATCAATTCTATGATATTTATATTTTAAAAAAAGTATATTAAAAAAAGAAAAAATTGAGGAATTAATTATTCCCCATCGTATAAACCTTTGTGTGCTAAACCTGCAATAACTGCACCGATAATTGGTGCTACAATAAATACCCATACCTGTTCAAGAGCTACTCCGCCCATAAATAATGCAGGTGCTAAACTACGTGCAGGGTTAACTGATGTTCCGGTTAATGGAATTCCCATAATGTGTACGAATGCAAGGGTTAAACCGATAACGATTCCTGCCACTGCACTGGTTTTTTCACTTCTTGTGACTCCAAGCACAGTAAATACAAATACAAAGGTTAATATTATTTCAGTAATTAATGCACCATAAAGGTTGATTCCGACACTTGATGCTGCACCAAATCCGTTCTGACCTAATCCGGTTGCCATATATCCTCCAAGAATCGGGGCTGAGTTGATTAAAGCTGCAAGGATTGCAATACCGATAATTGCTCCAATACATTGGAAAATGATATATATAATAAGGTCTTTAATTTCCATTCTTCCGTCAATCCACATTCCGATTGAAACTGCAGGGTTAATGTGGCATCCTGAGATGTCTCCGATAACGTAGGCCATTGCTACGATGGATAAACCAAATGCCATTGCAATACCTAGGTTACCAAGTACAGGGCCTGCTATGGCTGCACTTCCACATCCGAATAGGACTAGAACCATTGTTCCTATCAATTCACTTATATATCTTTTCATAAATTCACCTACATTCATTTAATAATGAACATATAATGTTTGTAATTAATACTATATTTATCTTCGCCTTATTTTTCTAATTCCAATGCATGCCAACATAACAATTATGATTGCAAGGACATATGGGAAAATTGTAATCAAAATAGACTCGTTAACTCTGTCAAAATGATATTCTCTGTCAAAATTCATATGGGAATTGTCCACATCGTCCTGTGTTATTTTTGCGAAATTGTACAATAAATCGTAATATCCAATTTTCGCACCGTCATATTCAATATAATTTGGAGCTCTGCCATTATCGTCCATGAATTCTTTTACAATCCCACCCATTTTCATATAATCGTATATTGAATAACTGCCTTTTGCAAATGTGGAATACTGTTCGGGATCTGTTGGCGGTCCATAATTTGCAGGGCTTTGAAGGCCGTTTCCATTAAGATATGAACTTGTCAGATACAAAACTTGGGGTGCGGTATAGGAGTTATATGTACCATTCATCTGTTTATCATCGCTTTCCACCAGTGATTGACTTGCTTTGGCCATTTCTTTTGGAGCTAATTTGTGTGTGATTACTAAATCATTATTGTAGTTATGGGAATTGTTATTACTCACACTTTCAACTATTTCCTCAGCAATGTATTTATTCACGTCTTCGTTATACTCGCTGAGATATCCTTTAGGTCCGGCATCTGGATATACTTGCAGTGGTTGAATATAGTCAATGCCGGCTTCTTTAAGATAAGTTCCAGGGTAATTTATTCCGGCAAATATTGTTGATGAATAATCATCGTCCCATGCTCTTCTAAGTGAATTTGCACTATCCAAATCAAAGTCTCCAGTATTTACAAAGATTATTTTTTTCCCGCTGTTGACCGCATATTTGGCAAGAATAAGAAAGTTTCCGGCATCGGAAGCTGCGAGGTTTACACTCACATCCGCACCACTTTCGATTGCTCTTGATCCTTCTCCGGGACTAGGGGCCTGACTATCAACAATCACTTTAATATTTCCATTGCTTAACTCTTCAACATAATTCTTAATTGAGTTCAACATGTCAATATCTTCATTTTCTCCAATAATGTTGTCGGAGGTTAAAAACAAAGTGGTTGTTGCTGATGCTTCACCAACACATGATGATAATAATAAAAATATGAATAAAATTCCTAGGATATTTTTTTTCATTGTATCTTCCTTATAATAACTTACTAGTTACTTTTATTTTTACCAGTTTATTAATTTTTTCATATCGCGAAGTTAAATTCTAATCAGGAGGTTATATTATTTGATTTTATCAATTATTAAGGAGTTAAAAGCAAAAATTTATATACTAATAAATTTAATTAGATTTTAGAGGATTTATAGAGATTATCTTTTATTTTGGTACAATATAATTAGGTTTTGATAAAATTGTTATCAGGATGTAAAATTGTCCTAAATAGTTGAGTTATGATCTTATATTTGTCCTAAATTATGAGGTGTAAGCTGGCTAAACTTATAGTCAGCTTTTAATTCATCATATTTAGCATAAATTTTAAATTTAGATGATTATTTTCAAAATTTGGGTTAAAATAAAAAGGTTAATTGCTTATTAATAGCTTTTTGTTAATTAATGGTGGTTATCAATGTCCTCGCAAGGAGACAATAAAATGTTTAAAAATAAGATAGCTATTAGCAAAAATTTTTTAATTGCCATTTGCTTCATTTCATTAATTCTATTTGCAGTCAATAATGTGGATGCTATGGAATTAAATGATTCTAATCCTGATTGTGTTGACACAATGGGAATTGAAGTCGATGGAATTAATACTTTAAATGCAATTGATGAAGATAAACTAGGAAATTCTCAGGAAAATATACTTTCAGCTCCAGGAACAATGCGAATAACTAATGGAAATTTTTCACAGATTCAAAATCTTATACATTATAATTTAAGTGATGGCGACACTTTAGATTTGTGCGGTAATTTCAAAGCGGACGGACGGAATTCATATATTTTAGTATATAAAAACATATCGTTTATATCAACTTCAGGGGCAACATTGGATGGAAGAAACTTATCCAACATATTTGTTGTGGAAGCCACGGGTTCCGGTTCCTCATTTTCGAATTTAGTTTTTAAAAATGGTAACGCCCAATATGGTGGAGCCATATATGTTTTTGGAAAAGATGTCACAATAGATGATTGTGAATTTTATGACAATTATGCTTCTGCAGGTGGTGGTGCGCTGTACACTGACTATCTTGTGGATCAAAACCCCGATAATGGTCGAAATCTCTTGATTCGCAACAGTAAATTTATCAATAACTTTGCAGTCACTGCATCGGGTGCTGTTGGTGCCTATGGTTATAATACAAGAATTATTGGATGTACTTTCGAATCAAATAGAGTTTATAATAAAAATGGTGGGGGTGTTTATGGAGGTGCTATGCAAGTAGGAAGAGAAAATATCGTTTCAAATTCTTTAATTAAGGATTGTAAATTTATAAATAACTCTGCAATTTCACGTACAGGCACACAATTATCTCACGGGGGTGCATCATGTCTCAGGGAAGGTGTAACCTATGAAAATTGTTTGTTTGAAGGAAATTCAGCAGACTTTGGTGGAGCTTTAACCGCCCACTACTCCGGTACTATTAAAAACTGTTCTTTCATTGCTAATTCAGCAAATGACTATGGTGGAGCTATAACAAATGTGGATAGGATAGATTCTACAAATCTTAAAATTATCCAATGTAATTTTGATTCCAACACCGCTCCATATGGTGGTGCTGCCAGATTAGCAGGATATAGTGTAACTATTGAAGACAGTACATTCAACAATAACTATGCATCAATTGATGGTGGTGCAGTATATATTAAAACAAAGACTTTAGACATCTATGATTCTAATTTCACGGATAATTCTGCTCAACATAACGGTGGTGCAGTATATGTGAATGGTGAATCAACTACTGTTCAGGGATCAAGATTCATTTCAAACGTTGCAATTGCAAATCCTAATGTTAATGATGACGGATTGGGAGGCGCAATTTACATTAATGGTACTTCAGACAGTGTTAAAAACAATGTTTTTGAATATAATGTAGCAAGAAACGGTAGTGCAATTTACTACGATAAGGAAGGTAAGGATTTAAAGGTAACAAATAATGTAATGACTGAAAATCAGGCTTGGGTTTATGCCCTTCCTGTATATGCAAATGATATCTATTATGGTGAAGACGAAGAAATCGGCGCTGTAATCTATGGTGGAAACAATATTGCAAAGTATAATAATTTGCCTGTTTCCAATGCAATATACAATGCAGCTATAAACAGATACATTAAAGTGGATGGTCAGACTCCTATTTCCGGTGCAACAAATAGCGGTGAGTTATATCAGGATGCACGTGAATATAATATCGACATTTTATTGACAGTTAAACATTCTGATGGAACTGTAGTTTATAATAATACTTTAAAATCAAGCTATTTGGGTGAAGTTAATAGTGTTTTAACTAATTTAAGGCCTGGCACTTATACATTAACTGCAACTCATTATGAAGATAACTATTATAAGGCAATTACAAATCAGACTACTTTTGTCGTAAAACCGAAAGTTGATGTCGGTGTAAAAAAGGCAACAACCTCTTCTGAATTTAATTATCATGATTTGGCTGTCTGGACTTTAACCGTGACAAATGATGGTCCGAATGATGCAACAGGTGTTAAGGTTAGTGATGTTTTGCCTGCCGGTTTGGTTTACAGATCTTACAGTGCTACTGTTGGCAGTTACTCAAATGGAATATGGGATATTGGCAATTTAGCTAAAGGAGCTAGTGCAACTATTAGAATCACTACTTTAATAGATAAAACTGGTGAAATTACAAATAATGCAAATGTCAGTGCAAATGAATTGGATTGGGATATGACCAATAATCAGGACAGTCAGAAAATTAATGTAAATCCTGCATGCGATTTGGCTATAACAAAAACCTCCAATGTGACTAATCCTAATTATGGTGATTTGGTTAAATGGACGTTGACTGTGACAAATAATGGTCCTGATGCTGCGACTAATGTTGTTGTTGATGATGTTATGCCTGCCGGTTTGGTTATTGTCAGTTCTCCGAATAGTTATAGCTCAGGTAAATGGAATGTCGGAACTTTGAATGCTGGCAGGTCAGCAAGTATTGAAATCGTTACTCGTGTGGCTGCTACAGGTTCCATTATAAATTCTGCCGGTGTAAAAGGCGATCAGTACGACTATAATCCATCTAATAATAATGCATCAAAAACTATTAATGTAGCTAAGGCAACTGATTTGGTTGTTTCCAAGACTGTTGATGTTTCTGCTCCGAATTATGGTGATTTGGTTAGGTGGACTGTGACTGTTAGGAATAATGGTCCTGATGCTGCTACTGGTGTTAAGGTCACTGATGTTTTGCCTGATGGTTTAGTTTACAAATCTTATAGTGCTTCTGTTGGCAGTTACTCTAATGGAATATGGAACGTTGGTAATTTGGCTAATGGTGCTTCAGCGACATTAACTATTGTAACTATGGTAAATAAAATAGGAAGTATTTTGAATTCTGCTAGTGTCACTGGTAATGAACATGATTATAATCCGAATAATAATAGGGCATCTAAATCTATTGGTATTTCTAGTGCTGCTGATTTGGCTGTTACCAAGTCTGTTAATGTTTCTAGTCCGAATTATGGTGATTTGGTTAGGTGGATTGTGACTGTTAGGAATAATGGTCCTGATGTAGCTACTGGCGTATGTGTTAGGGATGTTTTGCCTGATGGTTTGATTTATCTCTCTTATGTTGCTTCTGTCGGTAGTTATTCTGATGATATTTGGGGTATTGGTGACATGGCTAATGGTGCTTCTGAGACCTTAACTATTGTGACTAAAGTTGCCAAGACTGGCGCTATTGTCAATGTTGCTGAGGTTTCTGGTAATGAGCATGATCATGAACCTGATAATAATATAGCATCTAAATTTATTGGTGTGGATAATGCTGTTGATTTGGCAATAACAAAAACCTCCAATGTGACTAATCCTAATTATGGTGATTTGGTTAAATGGACGTTGACTGTGACGAATAATGGTCCTGATGTTGCGACTAATGTTGTTGTTGATGATGTTATGCCTGCCAGTTTGGTTATTGTCAGTTCACCTAATGGTTATGGCTCTGGTGCATGGGTTGTCGGAACTTTAAATGTCGGAAGGTCAGCAAGTATTGAAATTGTCACTCGCGTAAATGTCACTGGTTCTATTATGAACTCTGCCAGTGCAAGATGTGATGAATATGACCATAATCCGTCTAATAATAATGCATCAAAAACTATTAATGTTGCTAAGGCTACTGACTTGGCTGTTTCTAAGTCTGTTGATGTTTCTGCTCCGAATTATGGTGATTTGGTTAGGTGGACTGTGACTGTTAGGAATAATGGTCCTGATGCTGCTAGTGGTGTTAGGGTTAGTGATGTATTGCCTGCTGGTTTAGTTTATAATTATGCCAGTGCTTCTGCTGGTAGTTACTCTAATGGAATATGGAACGTTGGCAGTTTGGCTAATGGTGCTTCAGCGACATTAACTATTGTGACCAGAGTGAATAAATCAGGTTCACTTACCAATGTTGCTGTGGTTTCTGGCAATGAGCATGATTATAATCATGACAATAATAGGGCATCTAAATCTATCGGTGTGGCTAATGCTGCTGATTTAGCGGTTTCCAAGTCTGTTAATGTTTCTGCTCCGAATTATGGTGATTTGGTTAAATGGACTTTGACTGTGACAAATAATGGTCCTGATGTTGCGACTAATGTTGTTGTTGATGATGTTATGCCTGCCGGTTTGGTTATTGTCAGTTCACCTAATAGTTATAGCTCTGGAAAATGGACTGTCGGAACTTTAAATGTCGGAAGGTCAGCAAGTATTGAAATTGTCACTCGTGTGGATGCTACTGGTTCATTTAGGAATTCTGCAAGTGTAAGTGGTGATCAGTATGACCCTAATCAATCTAATAATAATGCCAATTCATTAATCAATGTTGCTAAAGCTACTGATTTGGAAGTTAATAAGGTTGTTAACAATTCCAATCCGAATTATAATGATTTGGTCAGCTGGACTGTGACTGTTAGGAATAATGGTCCTGATGCCGCTAGTGGTGTAAAGATTAGTGATGTTTTGCCTGTTGGTTTGGCTTATCAGTCTTATGTTGCTTCTGTTGGCAGTTTTTCAGCAGGTGTATGGTCTGTCGGTAATATGGCTAATGGTGCTTCTGAGACATTAACTATTGTAACTAGAATTGCTAAGACAGGCACTATTGTTAATGTTGCTGATGTTTCCGGTAATGAGCATGATTATAATCCAAATAATAATAGGGCATCTAAGTCTATTAACGTTGCTAAAGCTACCGATTTGGTTGTTTCCAAGACTGTTGATGTTTCTGCTCCGAATTATGGTGATTTGGTCAGGTGGACTGTGACTGTTAGGAATAATGGTCCTGATGCTGCTAGTGGTGTTAGGGTTAGTGATGTTTTGCCTGCTGGTTTGGTTTATCAGTCTTGTGCTGCTTCTGTTGGTAGTTATTCTAATGGAATTTGGAATATTGGCAGT
>NZ_JAZUMY010000004.1:0-10188 GCF_045603845.1 Methanobrevibacter sp. | reverse complement strand
GACGGATTTGTAAGCGGGAAATTATTGCAACAGGGTGTTGAATTAGCCAATATGGAAATGATACAGTACCATCCAACAACCATAGAAACCCCTGTTAAAAGAATGCTCATTACTGAAGCTGCCCGTGGAGAAGGCGGCAGATTATATACTTTGCGCAATGGTGAAAAATGGTATTTCATGGAAGAATGGTATCCTGAACAGGGTGCTTTAATGCCTCGCGATGTTGTATCTCGAAGCATATACAGAGTATGTCATGAAGATGACATGGGAATTGATGGTGAAAATAAGGTTTATTTGGATTTAACTCACTTGGATGAAAAAACCGTCAAAACTAAGCTTGATGAGGTTTATGATGTTTGTATGAACTATTTAAATCTTGACCCTACTCGTGAGCCAATTCCAGTTTATCCGGGCGTCCATTACTTCATGGGAGGCATACGTACAGACGATGCTCATAAAACCAATATTAGGAATTTATTCGCTATTGGAGAATGCTCTTCACAGTATCACGGCGCCAACCGTCTTGGAGGAAATTCATTGCTTGGAGCCATACACGGTGGATGGGTAGTGGCTGATCAATTGGAAGAAATTTCATGTGAAAATAATAGTTTTGAAGAATATGAAATATCAAACTACGAATATGACGCCTATGAAAATTGGAAGGAACTGCAAAAAGAGGCCAACAACATTTCATCATATGAAATTGAAGAAGAAATTGCAAATATAATGAACAGAACCATGGGGATTTACAGAACGGAAACTGAACTAAAAGAAGGATTGAATAAACTGGATTCCCTTGAAACAATTCATGTAAACAGTCATGGGTGCTATTATGATTACATTTTATTAAAATCACTGATAGATATTGCAAAAGCAATGCTATCATCAGCATTAGCAAGGAAAGAAAGCAGAGGCGCACATCAAAGATTAGATTATCCCGAAACAAATGAGGAATACCTAAAAACAACCGTGATATCATTTGACAATGATGAATTAAAAATTACATTCAACGATACAGAGGAGAGAATGAGCTGGTAAAAATGGAGTCAATAACCGTAATTATAAAAACCTCAAAAGGCATGAAGGAATATACTTATGAAGGCAATCTCAACATTCCGGTAACTACTCTATTAGAAAGAATCAATGTGAAACATGATATTAAAATCCATTATTCGTCCAGTTGCCTTCAAGGACTGTGCGGAAGTTGTTCAATGATAATAAATGGTTTGCCAAAGCTTGCATGCAAAACATTTGTGAATGAAGAAGCAACAACCAAAAAAACGCATAAGATTACAATAGAACCCTTAAGCAAGTTTCCTGTTGTAAACGACTTGGTTGTCGATAGAACCTCAATGTTTGAAAACATTAAAAATTCCCGCCAATGGCTTGAAGGAGAATCACGTATTAATCAGGATAATCTAGAATTTGAATATGAAGCATCACAATGTCTGATGTGCGGGTGCTGTTTAGAAGCCTGTCCTAACTATACCGGCGAAGACAATTACTATGGCGCAATTTTACCTGTGACATCCTCTAAAATATCAAAACAGGAAAGTGATATGGATAAATTAAAGTTTCTCAAAGAAAATTACAGTAATCATTTTTATAATGATTGTGTGAAATCTCTTGCCTGTGAAAATGTTTGTCCAATGAATATTCAAACACAGAGAGCTATTTCAATAATGAATCGCCATTCAATTTGGAAATTCCATAAATTATTGAAAAAAATAACTGAATAAACACGAACATTTCGTATAAAACTTATAAAAAAGTTCCGATACTTATAGATTTCAAGCAATAAAACTCTGATAGAGAATTCATTTTCTAAATAATTATAAAATCAGGCTGTTACGATGTAATGAATAATGTTATGCTGTAACCAGTTCAGATTCAATAGCAGGAATACCATTTAGATTAGTTGTGATTCTATTCATTCCAAAAGTTTGTGTTTTATTATGGACAGGAACAACTAATGTGACTTTTAAATTTATAGACTCTTCAGTGATTATTGATTGAATAGTAATTTTAGTTAAATTATTAAAATGACTTTTATCCAGATTGAATATTTTAGATGCGTTTAGAAATTCAAATGCAACAGGTTTACCTTCTTTATCAATATCTAGAATCACATCATTGTCTAATTCAAGTGAAACTTCATATTCATAATCATCAACACAATATATGAATAATGAGTCCCCTTGACGGTCATAATCATATACTACTTTGTTGTTCATTTTCTCACCCTTTTATTTCTATAAGTTTCCATAACAGTTACAAATTTCACTTCTCTATTATCATTTATACCTATCACTAATGATATATCTTTTGTAGGTCTCTGATTGTGTTCAAAATATAATCTAAATTTATTGTAATCTTGCTTGATAATCCCCATTAATGGATTGTGTAAGAATGTTTCAAAGATTAAGTCAAAATCTCCAATCCGTTGAATATTCCTAACATCAAAATGTTTAGTATCAGGCATGAACGATTGATCACATGAATTAATTATTTCAATTGCCTCTTCAATAGAATAATCTCTCATTTTTAAAACCTTTATTTTATATTTTAAAAAATTTAATTTAATATTATTTTAAATTACGAATTTTATAAGCTTTTTGTTTTAAATGAATACAATATTATAAAGTTAAAGCAATTTTACAAAAGTAGAGCAATTTTTATAAAAGAAATTTTTAAAAATAAAGAATAATATTGGAAACATAGAATACACTTAAACATTACCAACAAAATTTAATTAATTAGGCAAATTATTTTAAAAAAATACGAACAATTCATATAAACTTTGATAAAGTTCCTATTACCTTTGCACTACTGAAAACACAAACCAATTATTACGTGCATAAATTTTAATGTTAAACAACATAAAATAATGTAAGGTGTTTTAATGAGAGAATATAATTTGGAAATTCTTACTTTTATTATGTTTGGAATGGTAACATTTTCAGCTGTTTTTTATAATGGTTTAAGTTTAGTCCAAAAGATGATGTTAATTTATATGTTTCTTTTCACCCTCCATGAATGGGAAGAAACACGCTTTCCGGGAGGATTTGCAAAATTAATGTTAAAATTCTTCAAGCTCAAAGCAACACCTAATCAGATACACGCTGCACATATTCCACTTACTATCCTATTAATCATAATCACATTTGTACCTTTTTTTACCCAATATACTCTATTGGCATTAGTTCCTGTTTATCTGGGATTATTTGAAACATTTATACATATAATAGGCATCAAACTTCATAAAATGGAAAAGCCTTACACTCCAGGTTTAATCACAGCAATGTGTCTTGGACTAACATCAATAATTTCATTACTAAACCTTTCCAACAATAACCTCCTTCAAAGCTGGGACTATGTATGGGGAATATTAATAATGTTTTTATGTTTTGGTGCAATGCAAAGAACTGTCATTGCAATTTATGGCCTAGGATACAAAGATTTAATTGCAAATTTAAAAAAATAATCAATAAAATTAATAAATAGCACTAGTATTAGTTATTGATGTAATCTTAGCATTAATTCACAAAAAATACAAAATGTTCGTATAAAACGTATGATATAGTTCGCAACCTTATCGATTTGAACCACAAAACTCTACTAAAAAATTTATTTTTTGATAATTATAAAATTTTTGAGCTCCTCGAATAAATCCATTAGACTCTTAAAAAACTTTGTTGAAGAAAATTGATTTTGAAAATTAGTTGAAATAATTAAAGCTCAATATAATATGGACAGATGTTTGCATATTCCCCGTTTTTTAATCTGAAACCTTTTGGAATTGTTCCAAGTTGCGTAAAACCTAATTTTTCATATAGATGCCTTGCCGATGCATTATTTTCGACAACAGCATTGAACTGCAAAATTAAAAATCCTAAATGTTTGGCTTTTTTAATCGAATCAATAACCAATTGTTTACCAATATGTTTTCCTCTATGCTTTGAAGATACTGCATAGCTTGCATTTGCAATATGGGCACATCTTCCAACATTATTTGGATGCAAAATATATAACCCGACAATTTCATTGTCAATTAAGCAAATCCCTGTGTAACTTTGAGAAGAGAAAAATTCCAATCCTGATTTTGAATCCAGTAATGTTTCCTGTGGAAATGCAATTCCTTCATCAACAATTTCATTCCAGATTGAAATCATTTGATTCAAATCATTTAAGTTAAATTCTCTGATTATCATTAATGTTATGTTTATTTTTTAGTATACAAATATTGTTTTGTTTTTAATTAAGAAAACAAAAAATAATACGAACATTTCGTATAAAACTTATAAAGTTCAGATACTTATCGATTTCAAGTACTGAAACTCTGATACAATTCATTTCGCATATTATAATTACTAAAGTAATTCAAAAGATTAAGGCATTATATCAACTTACAATTTCTTTACATACATATTTTTCCAACTCCACCATATAATCTCATCAATATATCATCTTAATTATCCCATTTGCTAATATACCACTTGTTATTTATTTTTTCCAATGTTTGTTGTGAATGAAGAGTCCATGTTCCTTTAATTCCGTATACTTTTGCATCAAGGGTTACATCTGCCTTAAATATTGCTTTATTTTCACCACATACTTTTATATCAGGATTGTTAATTGTTGATTTGTAATAGTTTAGTGTTCCATACATGATCTCATCAATGAATTCTTGTTTTGTCTGTGTTTTTCCGGACATATGTGTTAATGTATAATTATCACATATGATTTCATTTAATTTTTCCAGATTCTTTTCAATCATCGCTTCCTGAAAGTCCATAAATCTTTCAAGGACGTCTTCCTGAATGTCTGTCAAATTTCTTTTATTAATTACAGATACATTCATATTAAAACCTTCTTATTCAGGAAATTTATCTTTATCAAGTGTTTTAACAACTTTTGCAGGCACACCTACAGCCACAGAATAATCCGGAACATCTTTTGTAACAATGGCTCCCGCTCCAACAATTGCATATTTTCCAACTGTGACGCCAGGCAAAATACTCACACCTGCTCCAATCCATGCCCCTTTTTTAATAACGATTTTCTCGCATAAAAGTACCTGTCTTTCATATTCATCATGATTATTGGACAATAATTGAACGTTTCCTGCAAGCATTACATCATCTTCTATTGTGATTCCGCCTCTGGCCATTGCAAGGCAGTTGCTGTTGATAAACACATTATTTCCAATTTTCATTTTGTGAAATGCTGCACCGGCAAATGGTGCAGTGATAGTGCTGTTTTCTCCGATGTTGCCATCGAGCAATTCATTAAGCAATGCTGCATACTCTTCAGTCATAGGCTCTGTGTGGTTGAATTTAAACAGGACTTTTGATTGCTTGATTGACTGTTCCAATTCTTCCTGTGAAATTTTATCCAAATCTACTCTCTCCATTCTATCATCTCCTTAATTTATTTACTTTGTTGTGGCAATGGAATTCCCTCTTTTAGACTTAATTCTTTTATTTTTAAAAACCACGCCATATTTCTTGCAAGAGTTGTCATTGTCCTTAATCCTTCCAGATCCTCCAGTGCCTCTTCCGCTTTGGTACCATAGATTACATTCCAGTATGTTGAGCTGATTATTGGCATTTCAGCCCATGTGAAAAATCTGTTGATTGTATCGATTGCGGTCATAGTTCCCGCTCTCCTGGCACTTGCAACTGCAGCTGCAGGTTTTAGGCGAAATATCCGTTTTCCGCCAAAAAATGAAGAGAAAAACACTCTTGTCATGAAGTTTGTCAATGTCGGATTGACTGTACCGTAATAGACCGGTCCACCAAAGATGAATCCGTCAAATTCCTCTGCTTTTTCAACAAAAGCATTGACTTCATCATTAAAAACGCATTTTCCAAGTTCGCTGCATTTTCTACAGTCAATGCATCCCCTAATATCTTTATGTCCCATACGATAGATTTCAGAATTTATGTTTTCTTCATTGAGGGTTTTATGTATTTGCTTTAATGCTACATAGGTGCATCCTTCTTTATTTGGACTTCCATTTACTAATAATACTTTCATGATTTCAACTCTTTTTGTTGAATTTAATAGTTAATTTATATTGATTGTTATATAAAGTTAACTATTAACTATGATTAACTATTTATACTAGCATACATAAAATTATGTTTAGATATTATGACATTCGATGAAAATCCAGAAAACATATTCATTTACCATTATGTTGAGGAATTAATCTCAAGTTATGGATCATATTATGAATCCAACCTTAATTACAATGATTTGACACTAAAGGAATTTTCTGTTCTTTTAAGAATAAGATTCCAGGGTGTTGCAACCCAACATGATTTGGTGGAATTGTTTAAAGTGAGCGGAGCATACATTGCAAAGCTTTTAAGAAAATTTGAGGACAATGGATATATTGCACGAAAGGAGGATCCGGAAAACAGGAGAAAAAAACTAGTCAAATTGACAGATGACGGAATCAAAAAGACAGATGAACTAATAGAAGTCATACAAAACTGGGAAGATAAAGTTACAGCCGGCATTAGTGAAGATGAAATCAAAACTTTAAAAGAGATATTATTTAAAATAACAATGATTTAAAATATGGTGACAACATGGAATATATGAAATTAAACGATGGATTGGAAATTCCAGCAATAGGATTTGGAACATTCATGATTCCTGCAGACGGAACAACATATGAAACCGTGAAAACTGCAATCGATTTGGGAATAAGACACATCGACACAGCAACAGCATACTTCAACGAACAGGAAGTGGGTCAAGCCGTAAAAGACAGTGAAGTAGAAAGAGAAGACATTTGGATTACCTCCAAATTATGGCTACAGGATTATGAATATGAGGACGCCAAAAAAGCCATTGACCTGTCACTGGAAAAATTAGGCACAGATTATATGGACTTATATCTACTTCATCAGCCATACGGCAAAGTTGATGAAGCATGGAGGGCATTGGAAGAGGCCAAGGAAGAAGGAAAAGTTCTCTCAGTCGGCGTGAGCAACATGACACCGAAATTATGGAACAAATGGGTTCCTGATTTTGATTCAATACCTTCAGTCAACCAGGTTGAATTCAATCCATATATCCAGCAAAAGGAATTAAAAGAAATTTTAAATCCATTGGATGTTAAAATCCAAGCTTGGGGACCATTAGGCAGAGGAAATGCAGATTTATTAAATAATCCTATAATCTTGGAACTTGCCGAAAAATACGGCAAGAATGCAGGCCAGATAATCTTAAGATTTGAAAATCAGGAAGGAATAATCGTGTTTCCAAAATCATTGACCCCCGAAAGAATCAAATCAAACATGGAAATATTTGATTTCAAGCTAACTGACATCGAAATGGATAAGCTACGTGCATTGGACACTGGAAAAGGTTCACATGACCCTGATGCTCCAGGCGTAGGTGAAATGTTAATGAATGCATTTGATGTGCATGCAAATGAATAGAAGGGAGGCAAAAACATGGAATTTAACTTAAACGAAAATAGGGAAGTAGTCGCATTGCTTGGTGCAGGAAGCATGGGAACCGCAATAATAAAAAGAATAAGTACAAATAGGATAATACTTTTAGGAGATATCAATGAAGATAACCTTAAAGCAAGAGAAGAAGAGCTTAAATATAATGGATATGCCGTGGAAACACAGGTTGTCGATGCAATGGATGCAGAATCCGTTGAGGCGTTTGCCAAAAGGGCCAGCGAACTTGGAGATGTTAAATATTACATACACACTGCAGGCGCATCACCGAACCAGGCAAGCCCGGAGCATATCATTAACCTGGATCTTGTTGCAACATCCCTTGCAATTGACATATTCGGAAAATATATGGCCAAAGGAGGTGCAGGACTCATCATCTCAAGCCAAACTGGATACATGATGAATTTGCCTCCTGAAGTCGAACAGCAAATTGCATTGGCATCAACTGATGAGTTAAAGGATTTGGATTTCATTAAAAATGATGCAATGGTCAATTCAGGTGTGGCATATGTAGTTGCAAAAAGGGCAAACCATCTAAAGGTCAGAACCGCCGCAGCAACATCCTGGGCAGACAGGGGTGCGAGAATAAACTCAATTTCACCGGGAATCATAGTAACTCCACTAGCCTATGACGAATTTGAATCAGCAGGTGATGCCTATCAGGAAATGATTAATTCATCCCCAGCAAAAAGAGTAGGAACATCAGAAGAGATTGCAAGAGCTGCAGAATTCCTATTGAGCGATGACTCATCATTCATCACAGGAATTGATCTCCTGGTTGACGGTGGAGTAATAGCATCAATAGCCAGTGGAAGATACTCCCTGGAATTACAATAAAAAAACAGGAGGCATAGATTATGAAATATTTAAACAAAGAAGATTTTGAAAAGGCAAATATTTTTGGCATGGGCAGTCCAAACGATGCCTTTGCACAATATTTTATCGGAAACTCATACCTAAATCCCTTAAATGAATTTGGAGAATCTCCAGTATTTGTTGCCAATGTCACTTTCGAACCAGGATGCAGAAATAATTGGCACATTCACAAGGCAAGCAATGGAGGCGGACAAATTTTGATTTGTATAGCAGGTGAAGGATGGTATCAAGAAGAAGGCAAAGAAGCTAAAAGTCTTGTTCCTGGCACTGTAATTACCATTCCTGCAAATGTAAAGCATTGGCATGGTGCAAAAGCAGATTCATGGTTTTCACACATTGCTGTTGAAGTTCCCGGTGAAGATACAAGCAATGAATGGTTAGAAGAAGTAGATGAGGAACACTATAAGAATTTAATCGATTAAGATTAGACATAACTATTGAACCATCACCAACAACAAATCTCAAATATGCGAACAATTCGTATAAAACGTATGATATAGTTCGCATGATTATCAAATTCCAGAACTAAAACTAGGATAGGGAATTTATTTTTCTGTAATTATTAAATTTTTGAAAGTTAACCTACACCATAAATCTATAGGTAATTTTCAGTTATTTTAGTTGCAGATTCAATCATTTTTGGACAAAACTCCTTGAATATATTATTATCCAATGCGTATTTAACACCTTCTTCGGTTCTAATGTCACAATTAAGTAACTCTCTACAGATATATGATCTGTTTTCCTTTTCAAATTCATCTAAAAATTTTTCACACACTTCATTGCTTTTGGTTTTACTATCACCATATTTAAGGCCTAATGCCATTAGTGCACCTGTGCAAGCACCGCAAACTTCACCTTTACGCATACCTCTGCCAAAGCATGCGCCGATTTTCAAGGCTTGTTCTTCTGAAAGACCTAAATTCTGTGAAAATGTTGCAAATACCGCTTGTGAACACACATATCCGTTTTCAAATAATTGAATAGCATTTTCTATATTTTTCATATATTATAATTTAATTATTTTGACTTATCAATGTATAGCATTAACTGGATGGCACTACGGGCATTACCTACTAGGCATGTTTCATATGTTTCAAGGATTTAGAAATTTTCAGACAGAACATATAAAATAATTCCGATACTTATCGATTTTGCCTCTTAAAACTCTTTAATTTATATGAAGAACCCCTATAAAAATACGAACATTTCGTTTAAACAAAGTTAATTCTCAAAACTTTCATTTGGTGAGCTGCTGACATTAACGCCAGAGATATTGAAAATCAAACTTGATTCAACTTATATAGCAGGGTTTTTCAAAGCAATTTTCAAATCTCAAATGGCTGATGTTAATGTCAAAATCAACTGTTAAATGAAAAGAAAAAATAGCTATTAATTATATATAACTTGAAACTTAAAATATTAATTAAGTATTATTTGGAGAGGTTAAAATATGAAAACTTATGCGATAGTTGTATACCTTTTCTCTCTCTACACTACTTTTTTTTGAAACTCCATGTAATTAAATATTTTCATCCACACTTCACCAGTAATTTTTCTAACCCCATAAATATTTTATATAAAAAATATAATAAATAATATAATAAAGATATTGGAAATGATGACTATGGGAATTACTGATTACATTAAAACTAGATTATTATATGAAAACTCATGTGATATCTTTACTACTTTCTCTCTACACTAACTGATAAAATTTAATGTTGTTGATTAATTGTAATTAATTTAAATTTTAAATTATTGGAAACAATATTGCATGGAATGATAAGTGAAATTAGTCACTTATATTTCTTCTTAGTTTTGG
>NZ_JAZUMY010000003.1:0-34150 GCF_045603845.1 Methanobrevibacter sp. | reverse complement strand
TCATGAAAACTTATAAATATTCTTAAAAACTTATTTTAATCATGGAATTTATTGGAAAAGTCAATGATATCAAATCTTATTTTATTGTTTCCATATTATGTCTGCTATCAATTTTTAGAGTATATGTTGGAAACTCTTTTCCTTATTGGTATTTACTTACAAATCAGCTAGATGAATTGCTGCTGATTAACAATGCTCATCTGGGCCAATATTTTGCCAATTGGAACATTCACTCATTAAGTAAAACTATCGCATATTCACTTTTTTTAAAGTTTGTAAATGTAACTGGATTGCCTTATGGTGTTGTCCTTTCTTTAGTGTGGATATTGGCAGGAATTTTTGTAGTTTATGCTGTTTATAATTCCATAACAAAAAATAAAATATTTTTAGCATTAATTTATCTGTTTATAATTTTTCTGCCTACAGGGTTGGATTTGTTCATAAGCGGCAGAATTTATAGAAATGCTATTATAGCTCCTTTTTTAATTTTATTTTTATCTTCTCTGTTCATATTTATGAATAAAGTAATTTTTGATGATTTAAAGCAATACTCTTTATTGATTTGGGGAATCATTTTAGGGCTATTGTTTACTTTTAATTATTACATTAAAGAAGATGGGATTGGAATTTTAATCCTGTTTTTGGCCGGAATATTAATTACATTAATTTTTAAATTAGCGGATTATTTCAAAAGTAATAAATTTGACGTTAGAACTTCCGGTAAAATGATTGTTTTGTGTTTAATTCCTATTCTTATTTTTATAGGTGGAACTTTCGCATATTCAGAAATCAATCATGAAAAATTCGGTGTATATGACATCAATACAAGGACCGAAGGTGAACTGGGTGAATTTTTCCACAATCTCCTATTAATTGAAGATGACAATAAATCAGACGTGTTGTGGGTTCCCTACTCAACAATTGAAAAGGCTTGGAACGCTTCACCAACATTGCAAAGCAGACCAGATTTATTGGATAACTGGACTCATTCCGGATGGGCGGAGGGAGATTTGAAAAAGAATAATTTGACTGGAGACACCATTGCTTGGAGTTTAAGGGATGCTTTATCCAGTTCAGGATTATATAATGATGAAAAATCTACCAGCGACTTTTTCCACACGGTAAATAATGAGCTTAGTGATGCATTTGAAAACGGAAATTTAAATAAGTCCGATAAGATTTTCATCTCAAAATATGCAATCGGAAGATCTTTAGATGAAATTTATAGCTTAAAAGATTTGTTCTTCCCGTTACTTCAGACATCCACATTATATAATGATTTGGGAAGGACAATCCAGGAATGCAATGTTGATGTAATGTATCCTACGTTAACTTATGGTGAGCGTAGTGATGTTTCAGAAATCGAATCCTTTTTAAATATGCATATCTTAACCAAGGATGAGTTTTCACAGGATGATTTCACATTAAAACTTGCCGGTTTAGATATCCAATTATATCAGGTAATTTCTATCGTGTTAGTAATCATTTCCGTCATAGGATTCATATTTACTGGATTAAATGTAATCATGAGTAGATTTAAGCAAAAAAGTATGTTATTGCTGTTTATTTTTGAAATATTGTTGTTGGCAACATTTTTTGTTCAGCTATTCGGATTGTGTTGGTTCTGTTCATTTTTATATTACTGCGAGTATACTATAGCATATTCCTCAAACTGCCAGGCTATTTTTGCTTTATTTGAGGTTTTAAGCATTTCCGGATTATTCGTTCTATTGAAAGAAAAATATTTTGAATAATTAATATTCACAAAAGTTATATAATCTTAAAAAACAATTATATATGTAATAAATTATGTGGTAGATAGTTATGTCAACTTCAGATATTGGTAATAATGTTATATTCAAAAAACAATTAGGATTAAATTATGAAATCGACCAAAAGTATGTTGGTTTAAAAATGAAGGAGAATAATATTTTATCTTTTAATTTCAGAGTTCCTGGAAGTTTAAAAGATGAAGTTGAAGGATACTTCAGAAGATTTAAATTAGGTGAACCAATTCTTGTTGATATTGGGGGTACTGGGGATATTAGATGTGAATTCAAAGGTATTTCTCCTGTTTTGAAAAATAAGGATGAAATGGATCAATATTTCCTTTCTGCAACTTTACAAGAAGATAAAACTTATAATCCTTTAGAAGAAGAAAAATGTGAATCATGCAGTGGATGCGGATTCCACTAATTAATTCATTATTTTTAAATTCCATATTATTTCTCTTAATTTATTTCATTTTTCTTTCATCATCTTATTTTAACTTTTTATCTCATAATTCTTATTAAAAATAGTTGTTTAATTACTTAACTATGATTTAACCTTTTATTTATTATTTTCAAGTAACAACATTTATATATTTTCTTTTTTATAAATTAATATATTATAATATAATTATAGAGGGAGTCTTAATATGTTTGATTTAGTTCATTTTACTGTAAACTCGCTAGCTATAGCTAATGTTTATGGTCTTGCTAACATAACAATCGGTTATTTTGATATAATTTTAGCCTATTTAGTGGCTATTGTTGTATCTATCATAATTGCATTAATTTTAAGGGTTCCATTGATGCCTTCTAGCAGGTATTCTTTTGATGTAAGTGCAATTTATCCAACTCCAATTATTGCTATTGGTGTCTTATCATTCTTTTTGGTTTTAAATTACACTTTTGCATTTAATGGACTTGTACTCGCTATTATTATAGGTATTTGTTCTGGTTTGTTTGTGAAATATTTATTCAATTATATATTTCCATCTCCAGATGAGGGGGAGGATATAAATGAATGAGATAATAGGTATTATACTTGCAACCATTATCTGTTGGCTGAATTTTGTAATAGTTGATACTTATTTTGGCCTTCCGGAACAGCCGGGTGTTGAAGGAGCTCGTATTATAGGTGAATCAATTAAAAAGAGAAATGGAGATATTGCTGGCGGATTTTTCCAAGGAAACATTTTATGTTCTCCGGATGCATCTGCAGGTACATTAATTGCATCTATCGGATATTTGCTTTTAGGTATTCCTGGAGGAATTATTGCTGCATTTTTAGTCTTTATTGGAAATAGATTGTGTGCTGATCCAGGTTATGCTGGAACTGTCGGCTCATTAACTGCCACGATACTTATTTTCATATTCTCATTTGTCGGATTAACTCCGGAAATGTTTATTGTAGGTATGGTTATTGCAATATTGACCATTCAGGGTATTGATCAGGTTAGAGCATCTATCATTCTTGGTAAGATAGCTGATAAGTTTAATAGACATGCTGAGGAGTGATATGATGTATGCGGAAATTATTGGTATAATTTTAATATTTGTTTCTTTAAGAGCATTGATTACTAAAAATAGGGCAGAAAGACTATTGTACCTGAATGTTATTGGATTTGGCGTTTCTGCACTTATTGCACTGGTCATTAATACTCCTTTCGCTCTTATTGTTGCAGCAGCATTCTTTGTCTGTTCTACTATCAGTGCAAATGCAATTGCCTACACGTTAAATAGATTGGATGATGAAATACTTTTGGACGGAGAGGATTAGTATGGAGTTTGTCGTTTCTATTATTGCAATTGTGTTAATGATTATTGGTGCTGCAGGTATCATATTGCTTAAAAAACCTATGGATAAAATTATAATGTTTTCCATCCTTGATGCAGGTTTTTTATTGACTGTAGTATTGTTTAAATATCTGGATGTAGCTTTATTTGTTGCATTATCTGGTCCTTTATCTACTTTAGTATTTATCATGTCTATTGTAAAAATTAAAGAGATTAGAGCTAAAAAAGTAGAAAGTGGTGAGATACATGATTGATGTTCAGTTATTTTTCTATTTTGGAATTGTTTTAGCTATTGTGGGCAGTTTGGCCACTGCATGGGGTCCAGGAGTTAAAGATCCTATTGTCAGGACATTCAATACTGAAGTGGCTTCTATCGGGGTCTGTCTGGTATTGTTATCATATAATCATGTTTTAGCGTTATTGACATTGGTTGCTACAACTGTTGTCATTACTTTGATTTTATTTAGAGCTATTATTCGTTTGGAAGAAATGGGGGCAGACGTATGAGAATCGGTAAAATCTGGAATAAATTGGCTGATCCGAAAAACGTTCCTAGATTATTCGCTTTCTGTTTAGGAATAATATTGATTGTAGGATTTGTTGTTCCTATGGCTCTAAATCCAGATCAGTTATATACAAGACCTGCTCCTCAGGAGCAGATTGATGAAGGCCTTTCAATTGCACCTTATGACAGAGGCGGTGTCGTGTTGAAAGAGCCAGGAAACATCAAGCCTCAGTATCCGGAAAATGCCGCAGAGTTAGGTATGATAACGGCATATATGTCTCCGTTGGCAGAATGGATATCCTCAATATCTCCGTACTTCGGAACTTCAATTTATTCATCTCCTGGTGGACTTGTAGATGAAATATTGTATTATACAAGAGGTTCCGATACAATTTTAGAGTCTTCCATATTAATGATGGCGTTTATTATAGCTTCATGGTTAACCGTTAATTATACAATGAAAAGAAGAGATATTGCCAAAGATATTAAAAAGGCAGCTGATGATTCTGCCCGTGTTGCTCGTGAAGTAAAAATTAATGATGAAAAGGCAAGGGCAAAACAGTTAAGGAGGGATAACTGATGGTGTTGATTCCTGCTTATGTGCCTAGTGCATTCATTTCAATGTATTTGCCTGCAATTTACGCCGGATTAATTGTCGGATTTATCGGATCAATGGCAATAGCTATGAGAAAAGAAGAGATTCATATTCTTATATTGACTGATTTGATTGGTCTTGCCATGATATTTGTTGTTTCCGCTGTAGGTACTGATTTGGCGGAAGCTTTAATTTTGCCTGGTCTGGTTGTAGAACTGGCTGAAACATTGGCAATTTCAGAAATTCTGATTTCAAGAGAAATGCATAAAATCGATGCTAATCCTAGAGCAAATTTAACTAAATCAACTTCCCTGTTTCCTCAGCCATTTGCTTTGGATATGGAAATCATGACTACAGCTCCTAATTTCATTGCATTGATATTAATCGCTTATGGAATATTTTTAACCGGATTTACTGGTGGTGCGGTAGCTGGTGGAGGAATAGTGTTATATGCATTATCTAAAAAAGCAAGAGGATTGCCGGTGTTAGTCATCGACGGTTTGGCCGGTGTTAGTGGAATTGCATGGTGTTTATGGATTATCGGATTCGTATTATTCTTTGTTGTCCCTAGTTTGTGGGTACTAAGTTTATTCTTAGCCGCTTGTGGATTATTATTAAAAGTAGCTTCAAAAGTAGGTTTGATTGGGCTGCTTATGAGAGAGGATATTGATAAGGAGTAGTGGTGTGTTATGGATTTTGTTACGCTTGGAGGAAATTTATTAGGTACAATACCACTTGGAGATATAGTATTATATCTTACGCCACTTAATCTGTTCCTATTTGCAGTAATGCTTGTATTCACATTGCTGATTGCAATCAGTAAAACGGAAACGCAGGTGGAAGCTACCTTTAACAAACTTTCAAATACTAATGTTAAGGTAGGTAAAAGTGAATTCAAACAAAGAAGATTTTTGGCGGTTATCTGTGGTATTGCCACTGCAGGAGCTATGATTACTGGAGATTTGTTTAACTTCACATTGTTTATGGCATTAATCGGTATTTTGAATATTGGTATTGTTTCAGCAGTAAAACAGACCAGTGTTTTAAACTCAGCATATCAATATGGATTAATTGCTATGATGTGCAGTTTGCCTTTATTTGGTGGTGCATCCATCATTCTCGCATCAACAGGAACTTTAAGTCTTGCTGTACTGTCACAAATGTCAGCAACTCCTATGGTTGTATTTGGTGCGGTTTTAATGCTGCTCGGTATCTTGGGAGAAAGCGGTGTGGCACCATTCTTTGCAAGTAAGGCTGAAATGTTCAGGACTCCTGGTTCTCCATTTATTGTAATTATTCACTTAAGTTCTTTGTTTATTATTGTGAGGGCTGTTGAAATATTATTATTGGTATTATGGTAGTGAGAGTATGGTTAATCAAAAGATTACGTGTATTATATTATTGATTATATCTACAATAGCTATCTTGGCTTGCTTGGTTGTGGACTTTGCAGACTGGATAGTTTATTTGGTGGCTATAATTGGTATTCCGCTATGGGTTTTATCTGTAGGATTGCTTACTATGGCAAAACCTAGGCCGGAAGATGCAGAAGAAAGGGTGAAAGAACCTTTTACTGGATATTAGTGGTATTATGAATTTAATGGCAGATATTTTAATTAATGTAATCATTGCATTCCTTGCTGGAAGTTTGCTTTTAGGTTTGCATAGGAAAATAATGGCACGTGTTCAGAAAAGACCTGGTCCGCCTATCATACAGCATTTATTGCATTCTTTGAAATTTTTCTTCAAAGAAACAGCATTTCCTAAAACAGCTTCAATGCCATTTTATGTTGGTATTGTATTTATTTTGGCTGCAATATGGATTGTTGGTGTGATTGTGGGTCCGGTAATGCATAACTCTTTGCTGATATTGTTCGGTGTTTATGCAGTTTATAAAATTGTTGAGCATAATTCAGGATCAAGTTCCGGTTCACCTTATGGAAAGGCAAGTTGTGTAAGGGCTGTGTTATCAGCAGCAACTGAACTACCATTATTTGCGGCAATTGCGCTTGTATATTTAAAAACAGGCACGATGAACATAGGAAATATTATTAGTTATCAGGCTAGCAACGGTCCGTTGGCATTTTCAATACCTCTTGCAGCTATTATGTTTTTCTTGTTATTATTATCTAAATCTCCATACTCTCCATTTGGAATAACTAAGGATAAAACATTGGTTTCAGGTTTTGAAACAGAGCATTTCGGATTCTTAAGAGGATTCATAATGTTTTCAGAATCCATTTCTTGGTATGTTATGTTATGGGTTTTCCTAACAATATTCTTCGGACCTCTTGATGTTGTTGGTTATGTCATTGGAATGATTGTGATAACATTCATTACAGGATTTATCAATTCAGTAACTCCTCTGTTGAATCCGAATCATTCCGTTATGAGTCAAATAACGATAGGGGCAGTTTGTTTTGTTGGAACAATTTTAATGATTTTAATATAGGATGGGATTAATATGAGTTCAGAGAAAGTCATTGTTTATTTAACTTCATTGGTTGCAATCGGTATAATTGTAGTGGGTTTACTTGCAACATTATTCCATTCTACAGTTTTAGCCCCAATTCCTATTTTGGGAGTTATTTTGGCTATTTTGGTATTGTTAACTAATAAAGGTAATTTTGCACATACAGTTGAGAATTTAGAGAAAATAATGTTTTTCGTAACATTTATTGTAATTATTTGTTCATTTATATTACTTTATAAACCAATTTAGGAGGATATTATGTTAGATTATTTAGTTTATTTGCTTACATTTGTAATCGGTTCCATTTTGGGTCTTTTGTACAGTTATAAATTACACGGCGAACCTTTTATTGTAGATACTGCATTAAATAGTAAAATGTGCATAGTATCCATCATTGGTTGGGTTTTGGGTATAAACTCAGGTAATATTGTGCTGGGAGGAATAGGATTTCTTTTGGCAGGTTTTGTAATGGGTGAAAGGCCAGGTTACGGAAGAAAAGAAACCGCTATCGGTTTGGTGATAGCAATTATTATTTATTTATTATTACACTGGACAATATGATGTGATTTCAATGGATGATAAAGGAAAATTAGAGTTGATGAAAGATCGTATAGTTAAAACTTATGTGATTCAAAAGGATATAATCAATCCTTTATCTGAGGATTTTGACTGTACGCCTGAAGAATTAGAGCATGTTTTATTTGATTTATTAGATATGTCCGGATTGTTGTCCCTACATGCCACATTTGAAACCGCAGAATATGAATGTTTAGTTAAAAAGTTCCATGCTGATTTAAGACTCTGTTTATTTGTGAATACTTTGGAGTTAATATCTCAAGATGATGCAGATGAGCTTAAGGAAAAATTGGCAAAACAAGTAATGGATGGTAAAGATTATTCTGATGTATTAAAGGAAGGTCAAAAACAATTATTCCAATTATTAAAAAATTCTAGATAAAGAGGGAGAAAATGTTAGATTCAATTAAGGATATTGTGAGAAAAAGCTCCATTCATGTCTGTATTGTAAATTGTGGTGGATGTAATGGATGTGACGTAGAATGTGTCGCATTGTTATCTCCAAGATATGATTTAGAGCAATATGGTATTTATGTTCACAATAATCCTCGTGAGGCTGATGTTCTATTGCTGACTGGTGCTGTTACAGAGCAATGGCGAGAAAATTTAAAAAGAGTTTATGATAAAGCTCCTGAACCAAAAATTGTGGTAGCTATTGGAAACTGCCCGCAATCAGGGGATGTATTTAATCAGGAGGGAGGTCATGTTTATGCTCCTGCGTCTGATTTTATTCCTGTTGATGCTGCAGTTTCAGGATGTCCTCCAAGGCCTAGTGAAATTTTGGAAGCTATTTTGGCAGTTGGTCCTCAAGCTATCGCTGATCGTGGGAGGGAAAAGAGATGATATTACCTATCGGACCTATTCATCCTGCTTTAAAGGAACCTATCCGACTTAAACTCCAGACAGAAGGAGAAAAGGTTGTGAAAGCAGAAATTGAATATGGTTATGTTCACAGAGGTATTGAAAAGATTATTGAAGGTCAAACTTGGCAGAGAGGTATTTATTTATCCGAAAGGGTTTGCGGTATATGTTCATATGAACACACTCAAACTTTTGCAGAAACTATTGAACAGATTTGTGGAGTTCAAGCTCCTCCAAGGGCACAATTTTTAAGAGTAATAACAAATGAACTGGATAGGATTCAAAGCCATTTCCTTGGAAATTCAACTTTCTTCAAATCTTTGGATCATGAAACATTATTCATGCATGTGTTGGAGTTAAGGGAATATGCAATGGATTCCATTGAACTGTTGACTGGTAATAGGGTTAATATGGGTTGGAATGTTGTTGGCGGAGTAAAAATGGATGCTGATGAGCGCCATTTCAAGCTTATTCTGGAAAATCTTGAGAAAATTGAAGAAGGTTTTGAAAGAACAAGAGAAATCTTTGCTGAAGGTCCCGCATTAGCTCTCCGTACTAAAGGTGTTGGAGTAATGACCAAGAAAGAGGCCATTAGAGGAAGAGCTGTTGGTCCTATTGGTCGTGGTTCCGGAATTAAATATGATTATCGTGAAGACCATTATACTTATAAGGATTATTTCGACTTTAAAACTATTTGGAGAAAAGAGGGGGATAATTATGCAAGAACTCTAAATAGGTTTGATGAAATACCTGAATCAATTAGTTTAATTAGACAGGCTATTGAAAACATTCCTAAAGGAGATATTCGTGTCCCTGTAGAACTCAAATCTGGTTATGCTCAATGGAGAAATGAAGCTCCCCGTGGTGAAGTAACTTATACGATTGAAACCAACGGTAATCTTATTAAACATATTTCAATCAGAACTCCAAGTATTCCTAATATGGATTCATGCGCTAAATATATGATTAGGGATGTTCCGTCTGTTGCTGATGCTGTTGCAACTTATGCATCATGCGACCCTTGTGTTGCATGTGCCGAAAGGGTTGCCATTACTGATGAGCATGGAAAGACTTCTTTAAAAAATTTCGGTGAGGTAATGTAGATGTCATCTTTGATGTGGTATATTTATGATTTTGCTCAAAAGGCTTGGGCCAATGCATTTACCGATGCAAAATCTTTGCCGGAACTTGCTGAAAAGCCGGACAGGTTTAGGAATTTCCCAAAAGTAAATAAGGAATATTGTATTGGTTGTGGTGCATGTACGGTTTCCTGTCCTTCACCTAATGCTATCAAAATTATTCGTGAAAAGGATGATGAAACGGGAGAAGGAATGACTTATCCGGTAATATATGAAGGAGCTTGTATTCGTTGCGGTTTCTGTGCAGAAGTATGTCCTACCGAACCGAAAACGTTGGAATGTGGTGAAAATCATCTGATTAAACCAGAATTCAATATTATTCCTTCAAAAAGACAGTACATTGTTGACGATTACTTATGCATTAAATGTAAGAAATGTATGAAAAAATGTCCGGTTAATGCAATATCTCTTGTTAATGATAAAATGCATGTGGATCAGTTAAATTGTATTGCCTGTGGAGAATGTGTCGACGTTTGTCCTGTTAATGGCGCAATGAAAGGAGTATTCGTCGAAAACTTACAGGATCAAAAGGATCTGATTCTTCTAACTGTAAATTATCTTGAAGATTATATTAACTCTAAGGAAGATGATTTAAGGGCGCTTCAAAAAGACAGTTTGCTTCAGTATGATGTTCCTTTAGATGATATTTGGGATGAGGCTCTTAAAATTATTCCTGATGATGAAGTCAGTTTTGAAATAATTTCAAATGCTGTCAACAGACTTAAAATTAGAATCATCGATTGGGATAAGGATAAATGTAAGAAATGTCAGCTATGTATTCCTGATTGTCCTACAAGTTGCATTTCATTTGATGAAGAAGAAGATACCATTGTTAGAGATAAAGATAGATGTTTAAGATGCAGTATATGTTACCAAACCTGTCCTTTCTCAGTAATCAAATATTTCATAGCAAAATTCTCTTTAGAAGAGGATAGGATTATACACACTACTGTGAAAGCATCTAATTTAAATGAGGAGATTTTAATGGAGTGAGTGTTATGATTGACAGTTATACTAAAACTCCAAGGCCGTTAAGACATGTTGATGTTGATTATTTGATTAATCAGACTAAATGTGAGAATTGTTCAGACAAACCCTGTCTTAATTCATGTCCTATTGATGCAATATATATGGATGAAGTTGATGGTCTTGTAAAAATAAAAAATACTTGCTTTGGTTGTGTTTTGTGTCGTAATGCATGTCCATTTGATGCAATTTCCCTTGATGTTCAAATGGATCCTCCTATCAAAGAGGAAGTTCCAAACATTAACATCAAATTGTGTAAGGCATGCGGTGCATGTGTTCAGGCATGTAAAAACGGATCAATACACATTATAAATGACGGTAACAATCCTCCGCACAGTGAAATTGATAAGGATACCTGTGTCCGTTGCGGATACTGTTTCAGGGTATGTCCTACAGATGCGATTAAATATGGTCAGCTGCTTCCTAAAACAGTCAAGGGAGGTAAAGCTATCGTTGTTAATCAGGATAAGTGTATTGGCTGTATGACATGTACCAGAGTATGTCCTTCAACTGGTGCAATAAATGTAGGAAGGACTAATAAGTTACCTTATATTAATCCGGGCTATTGTGCAAGATGTGAGGAATGTATGCATTCATGTCCGTCAACAGCTATCCGGTATGCATCCCGTAAAAAAGCTTATAAAATGTATAGTGAAATCAAATCATTCGATATTGTGTCCAGCATTGTTGATAATGATATGAAAAGATTATCTCTTGATTTGATAAGTTTAAACTCTGTTCTTAAAAGGGTTGCAACGTCAATGTCTTTAGAATTTGATGATCAGAATTTCGAAAATTTCATTGAATGTAAAGTAAATGACCAGATGGAAAAGGAACTGGGTATTGTTTTGGATTCACGTATAGAAGTAAATAAATTTGATAAACTCTTCGGTTCTTATCTGATGGATAGAAACATTGAAGTTTACACTAAGAAATGTGTTGCATGTGGTGAATGTTATAATGTTTGTCCTGTTGGCGCAATTGAACTCAATGGTCCAAATCCAATAACTATAAATGACAATTGTGTTTATTGTGGTAAGTGTGTTGAACAATGTCAGTTTGATGCAATTGGGGCTTATGACGATTATTATTATAGTAAGGACACTGACTTGTACTATGCAAGGTCTTATCTCTATAAACAAAGGGAAGGAGATTTATCCATATCAACTACCAAGTGTCAGGCATGTGCAATTTGTGTAAAGAACTGTCCAACTCAGGCTTTGGATCTGAAAGATGATCATGTTGAATTTATAGAAGACAATTGTATTTACTGCAGAACCTGTGAAGCGATTTGTCCTGTTGATTCAATAAGAATTATAAACTTTAGGTGAGCTGATGTTTGAAAAATCATTTATTACAGACTGTGAAGGTCCATTAACACTCAACGATAATGCATTTGAATTATGCGCACATTTCATTGAAAATGGTGATGAATTATTCAAAACTCTCAGTTTATATGATGATTATCTTGTTGATGTCGTTAAAAAAGAAGGTTATAAAGCAGGCAACACTTTAAAATTAATTTTGCCGTTTTTTGTTCTTGAAAACCTTAAAAATGATGATTTAATCAGCTTTTCACAAAATAATATTTGCTCTGTCAGAGACTCAAAATTCCTTTTAAAATACTTGAAGGAATCTATGAATACTTACATAGTCAGTACCAGTTATGGCCAATATATCGAAGCACTTTCCAATTATATGGAATTTCCATTTGAAAATACATATTTCACTGATGTTGATGTAGATGGTCTTCATCTGAATGATGAGGAATTGGCTAAAATAGCAGAATTCAAAAAACAGATTCTTGAAAGCCCCGAAGATTACGAACTGTTTGACAATATATTTTTCGTTGAAATTCCCAAAATGTCCATTTATGAAAAGATAAAACAGATAGATGTTGTTGGAGGTTTGGGCAAGAAACTGGCCATTGATGATATAATTGAAAAAGACAGTATTGATGTCAATCAGATTTTATATATCGGCGACAGCATAACTGATGTGGAACCTCTTCAGTTTGCCCGTGAAAATGATGGAATCTCAATATCATTCAACGGCAATGAATATCCATTGAAAGTTGCTGAAATAGCTATTGTATCACCAAGCGCCATAACAACGGCAGTCATTGCGGATATTTATTCAAACTATGATAAATCTAAAGTTTTAAAGTTCATTGAAGAATATAATTTACAAATAAATATTGAAGAATTATTTGAAAAATATTCTATTTGTCAGGATATTTGTGAAAAGTTCTTTGAAGTCTTTGATGATGAGAAATATCCAATTATCAAATTAATTGATGAAGAAAATTATGAGAAAATACTAAAAGAAAGTGTCAGTATGCGAAATAATATTCGTGGTGAAGACATAGGAGGATTAGGATAAAATGAGTTATGAAAAAGTTGAAGATACCTTTTTTGAAGCATTTGAAGGAAAATATGTAAGGGCTTTGATTACGGGACCAACTGAAAAGATAGTTAAAAGGGCAGCATATGACTCAACATCAACACCAAGTGCTGTAATAGGCAGGGTTGAAGGAGGAGTTGAAGGATTTTTAGATAAAAACGAAACTCCGGACGGCCGTTTTGGGGCTGTTGTCCAATACTGGTTAGGTGGTGATGATAAAGAAAAATTTGCATTCGAATTATCCTATCGTTTAAGACAAGATGTTTTGGTCAAGCCATTCACACGTATATTTGACTATTCTGACGGTGAAAGTGATGATTATATTGAAATGATGGATATTGTAGGTCATTGTGGTGACGGATGGGAATGGATTGTGGAAGAATACGGCCGCAAAATGATAAATGTTCCTATTGCTGTTCCTGATTTCCAGATTGAGGAAAAATTCAAAATTAATGATGGAATTATGGGAGGAAATTTCTGGTATCTATGCGAAACTCCTGAAGCAGTATTGACTGCGGGAGATGCAATCATCGATGCGATTATGGGTGTTGAAGGTGCAACCGCACCATTTGATGTTTGCTCAGCAGCATCAAAGCCGGAAACCAATTATCCGGAAATCGGACCGACTACAAATCACTATTATTGTCCTTCTTTAAAAGAACGTTTGGCAGAAGAGTCCAAGGTTCCGGAAAATGTTAATTATATTCCCGAAATTGTAGTCAACGCAACTGATGTTGATTCAATGTTTGAAGCTCTCAAAGCAGGTATTGATGCTGCTATTGATGTTGAAGGAGTAATTGGAATATCTGCAGGAAACTTTGAAGGCAAATTGGGAGATAAGATTTATAATTTATTGGATGTATTGAAATAGGGTTTTATTATGGAAATATTTGATGATGATTTAAATGCGGAAGTTATAGGCTTTGGAGCCCTTAATGTAGATAAGCTCTATTCTGTAGAAAATATTGCCGGAGCAGATGAAGAAAGTTTCATTAAAAGCAGTCAGGATACTCCAGGAGGCTCTGCAGCAAATACAATCATAGGATTATCAAGATTGGGCGTATCCACATCAATCATCGGCAAGATTGCTGAAGATGAGGATGGGGACTTGATTGAATATAACCTTGCGATGAATGAAGTTTTCTCAAATAACTTAATTTATGCTGATAAAGGAAGCACCGGCAAATGTTTGGGTTTTGTTGACTCCAATGGTGAAAGGTGCCTTTATGTTGATTCTGGAGTTAACGATGACATTGTTATTGAGGAAATCAATACTTTAAACATTATGCGATGTAAGATAATGCATTATACCTCTTTTGTCGGTGATTCATTCAAAACCCAAATAAAATTGCTTGATAATTTGAATAAGGACACCATTTTAAGTTTTGATCCTGGAATGTTATATGTCCAAAAGGGGCTGGATGAGATTAAACCTATTTTGGATAGATGTGACATTTTACTGATTAATGAATCAGAATTAAGATTATTATTTGATGATGAAGAATCTTCTTATGAACAGTTGGCCAATAAACTTCTTGATGGGGGTATTGGCACGGTTGTTGTTAAAAGAGGTTCTGAAGGCGTTTTCGCCTGCAATAATGATGAAAATTGTGAAGTTCAGGCATTTGAATGTAGTGTTGTTGACACTACCGGTGCCGGAGACAGTTTCAATAGCGGATTTTTATATGCTTTTCTGAATGATTTCACTTTAGAAAAGTCATGTGAAATTGGTAACTGGGTTGCCAGCAAAGCTATTGAAGGATTTGGGATGGAGAAATTTCCTTCCCTGGAAGAGTTGAAAGATTTTATAAATAATTAAAGATAAATTTATTTAATAAAATACATAGTTGGTAATAATATGAATGTATCGTTTATAAAGCAGATGAAAAACTTGGAACGTGAAGTTGTTTTGAAATCTGTTGAATTAGATGATGATGGTGATGATTTCCAATTCGAATTGGATGATTTTAAAGCAGAAGAAGAAATTATTGCTGTTGCGCCAAAATGTGTAAGGTGTAATACATGTGTTGGTACATGTCCGGTTAGTGCTATTGAACCAGCTAATATTTTTAGGATAGCTAAGATTACTGATAAGTGTGTTAAATGCGAAATATGTGTTCAGACTTGCCCTATTTCAGCAATTAAATTAATTAAAAATGTTGTTGTTTTTGATGGGGAAAGCGAGAACGATTTTGTAGAATACAGCTTAAATAATGTTAGATGTCCTCATAGAGTAGTTAGAATGAATAGTATTGATATAGATTACAGCGCAGAAAATAATTGGCAAGATTGTGCTGATTTATGTCCAACAAATGCATTCACGGTGGAATTTAAGGAGTTTTTTGATAAATTGGGCTTTGATGCGGGTATTGAATTGGATGAAGATACATTATATCCTTATATCAATGAAAAGTTATGTATTGGATGCGGTGCCTGTGTTGAAATTTCAAAAAATGAAAATGCTATTGCATTGGATAGAATAATGGGGCCTATAGTTCACAGCAGAAAGATTAACGTTAACCATGATTTATGCGTAAATTGCTATTTGTGTGAAGAAAATTGTCCTGTTGAAGCCATATGGTTGGAAGATGGCGAAGTGATATTGGATAATGATAAATGTATCCGTTGTGTGGAATGTACTAATCATTGTCCTGTTGGAGCATTACAACGAATAGAAATTGAATAGGAGGAATTGTTTTGAAAGCTAAAGAGTTAATGGATAAAGATTTTGCATATTTGAATTGCAATGATAGTGTTGTTGAAGTTTCCAAAGTTATGGAAGAAATCAGAAGATTTACTTGTCCTGTTGTAAATGAAAATACACAACTTGTTGGATGGATCACTTCTTTTGACATAACCAGAGGTTTAAGAGAAGGTAATGAAAAAATCAGTGAAATCATGAGTTCCTATGAAGAGATAACCACAATTCATGAGGATGCTCCTGCAAGGCTTGCAGTTATTTTAACAGCTAACAATAAATTTGTTACCGTACCTGTAATCAACGATGAAAATCAGGTCATTGGAATGATTCGTTCCTGTGATATTGTTGAATTGTTATCTGAGCTTTATGACATTAAAGTTTCAAAATTGTATGAGGCTATGCAACATCAGCTTAAGGGCGTAACCTGGGATGAATTAATGTCCGCTTCCGCTTTAGTATCTAAGAAAACTACGGGCAAAAAAATATCTCCTGAAGATTACGAAGCAAGCATCATGAATTCCACATTCGGTGAGGCCATATGGGCAACTGGCGGTTTGGAAAAATTCTTTGCTGGTTTAATTTCCGTTGGTGAATTGGTTATTGCTCGCAGAGTAGGCAAGGCAAGAAAATAAATAAATTGGTGGAATTGAAAACATTCATCAGTTTACTCATAAATTATATATGATGAGTGATATAATGATAATCGTTTTAGCAAAAGCAATTCCTAAAGATGAAAATGCGAAGATGAATTTCATCAGCGTTTCATCAGATTTAATTGAAAAATCCAAAGCAGAAGAAGGTAATATTGATTATAATTTATATGATGATGTTAATGCTGATTCATTAATGTTTGTTGAGAAATGGAAGTCCGTTGAGGATTTACAAAATCATATGCAAACTGAACATTTCATTAAATTTGGTCAGAACATTCAAAATTTAGTTGCTTGCGAACTTGAAATTGAAGTTTTCAGCTCCGACAAACTTGAATTTTAATTGATCTTGTAACTACATTTTATTTTTTTCTTATTATGCTACTGTAACACAATTGGCAGTGTGCCGCCCTCGTAAGGCGGAGGTTGCGGGTTCAAGTCCCGTCAGTAGCTTTTATTTTTATACTAAAATTTATTAATATGTAACTTTAATATCTAATAGGGGGCAAGAAAATGAAATTAGAAAATGCCATTATATTAATTCTAATTATTTTAATCGTTTTGGCCACAGGCTTTTATGTATTGATTTCATTCGGAAATCTTTCTATAACTCCTAGTGATGATAATTCCACTAATGTTACTGGCGATTCAAATTCCAGCTTGTCAGTGGATACATCTTCCAGTGATGTTAATACAGATTCCCAATCGTCTCAAGACAGTGGTTCTTCTAGTTCTTCTTCAAGTTCACAAAGTTCCGCTAGTTCTTATTCAGATTCTGGAGGATCCAGTTCTAGTGGTTCATCTTCAGAAAGTTTTTCACCGGGTCAATCACCCGGAACAGAAAGTAATGGGGATTTTGATTAATCTTCAACATTTTTTCTTTTTTTAATATGAACTTAAATTCGCATCGAAATTTGTTTTGTTTGCATTATATTTTTATAATTATTATCACAAATATTAACACATATAGGAAAATTGTTCGTACATTTTCTTTAATCTATTATGTGTGATATGATGAGTGAAGAAAATAGTAATATGTTATTGGGTGTTAGAGACAAGCCTCCTGCACTTAATTGGGTTTTGCTTGCTATTCAGCACGTATGTGCAATGTTTGGTGCTACAATTTTAGTTCCTATCGTTGTTAACACCACTGCTGGTGCGGATGTTTTATCTATCCCTGTAGCATTAGTTTCATCTGGTTTAGGTACTCTTATTTACCTAATTTGTACTCGTGGACGAAGTCCTGTATATCTTGGAAGTTCGTTTGCGTTTATTGCTCCTATGATTGCAGGTTATGCAATTGCAGGAAAAGCAAGTGTTTTTACAGCTTTAATGATTGTCGGTTTAGTTTATGTTATTATTTCTTTGATTATCAGGATTTCCGGCAAAGCATGGATTAATCGTCTATTGCCTCCAGTAATTGTTGGGCCTATGATTATGGTTATCGGGTTATCCCTTGCACCGACTGCTATCAGTGAGATTGGTCTGGATCTTGATATTATTCCATGGCAGAATCTAATTGTTGCTTTAATTGCATTTTTAACTACGGCATTTTTAGCAGTTCGAGGAAAAGGAATTTTAAGAGTCATTCCGTTCCTTGTAGGTATCATCGTAGGTTATATTGTTGCTGCTTTGCTCGGTATGGTTGATTTCACAAGCGTTATGGCAGCTCAAGTAATTGCCGTTCCTGAGTTCTATCTGCCGTTCATGCACTATGACTTAAACTTTGCAGCAATTTTGACTATCGTCCCTATTGCCCTTGTAACGATGGTTGAACATATCGGAGACCACAAGGTTCTAAGTGAAATCATCGGTCGTGATTTGATTGAAGATCCTGGTTTGGATAGAACTTTGCTCGGTGACGGTCTTGCAACATTTTTAGCTGCATTTTTAGGCGGTCCTGCTAACACAACTTATGGTGAAAATACCTCTGTTGTTGGTATGACTCGTGTTGCATCAGTTTATGTAATTGGTCTTGCAGCTATCATCGCAATTGTATTTGCATTTTCAGGCCATCTGACTGCTTTGTTAACAGCTATTCCAGCACCTGTTTTAGGTGGTATTTCTGTTTTGCTTTATGGTTTTATCTGTGTAAACGGTTTGAAAATATTAATCCACAATCAAGTTGATTTCAATAATACTAAAAATGTTGTTGTGGCAGCTACAATGCTTGTTTTAGGATTAGGTGGTGCAACTTTATCCGTTGCATCTGGTGATTTGTCAATAGCTATTTCAGGTATGTCTCTTGCAGCAATCGTAGGTATTATCCTTAACTTATGTATTCCGGAGGAAAAACATGAATGAGATTGTATTGAATCATCCTTTGATAACTCATAAACTTGCTATTTTAAGAGATATAAATACTGGTACTAAAGAGTTTCGTGAACTCGTAACCGAAATTTCAATTCTGCTTTGTTATGAGGCTATGAAGGATGCCAAGCTTGAAGAGGTAACCATTGAAACTCCTCTTGAAAAGATGGAGACTGGAAAGCTGAATGAGGACAAGTATGCTGTTGTGCCTATTTTGAGAGCAGGGATGGGTATGGTTGAAGGAATCATTACTGTCGTTCCTAATGCTAAAGTGGGCCATATTGGTCTTTATCGTGATGAAGAAACTTTGGAACCTGTTGAATATTACTACAAGATGCCTGACGGCATTGCAGAAAGGGAAGTTTTAATAATCGATCCCATGCTTGCAACAGGCGGAAGCGCTTCTGCAACAATCGATCGTCTTAAGCAGGATGGAGTCACTAAAATCAAACTGCTATGTCTTGTTGCTGCTCCAACAGGTATTAAAACCATTGAAGAAAATCACCCTGATGTCCAGATTTACTGCGCCGTTGTGGATCGTGAATTGAATGACCACGCATACATCATGCCGGGTCTTGGAGATGCTGGTGACAGAGTTTATGGAACTAAATAATCTTATTTAGTTCTCTTTTTTCTTTTAATTGATGTATATTAATAAATTTAATTTATTTATTTTCATATTAATCTATAATTAAATTGATTTTAAATAGTATTTAATTGAAGTTTTAATAATAACTATTAATTTAATTAATTATATTTTCATTTAAAATACTATTAAATTTTCACTCATTTTTGCTTTGTTGAAAAACAGCCTATTGTTTTTGCTTTAAAATACTAACATATTTATTATATTTAAAATAAATATTATCATATCTCGTTTATTGGAGGATTATTATGAATAAGAGTGATTTGGAAAGAAATTATTATATGCTCAAAGGACCACTTGCAAAAAAAGGTTATGACTGGTGGTGGCATTCCTTAACCGCATATAATAAGGAAACCGGTGAAGCAAAACCATTCTTCATTGAATATTTTGTATGTAACCCTGCATTAGCTGAGGATGAACCTACTTTAGGTCAAGATCCTGAAAATCAAAGATTAGGCAAAAGGCCGTCATATTGTATGACAAAAGTTGGAACATGGGGTAAAAATCCAAAGCAGATACATAATTTTTACTCAATGAAGGATTTCCAATGCCCAGACAATGAATTAAACATTCGTGTTGGGGACTGTTCTCTAACTGAAACCCATATGTCAGGGTCATGTACCGTAACAGAAGAAGAAGCCAAAAATCACCCTGAATATATGAGTGATGCCGGAGACATGAGATGGGATTTGGACATCGATAAACAGATTACTTTCAATGTTGGTTATGGTGCAAGTAAAATTTTCAGAAAATTGAACTCTTTTGAAATGTTCTGGCATGCTGAAGGAATCAAAACTCAATACAGCGGAACAATCTGGCTGGATGGTGTTGAATATGAAGTAATTCCTGAAAAATCCTACGGATATGCTGATAAAAACTGGGGAGGTGACTTTACCTCACCATGGTTATGGATTTCTTCATGTAATTTAACCAGTCTTATAACGGGTGAAAAATTAAACAACTCTGCATTTGAAGCTGGTGGTGGAAGACCAAAAGCATTCGGAATAGCAATCCCTCGTAAACTGTTAATAGGTTTTTATTATGAAGGTACAATGTATGAATACAACTTTGCAAGATTCTGGAATCTGGTAAAAATTGATTTCGACTTTGAAGAAGGAGAAGATGTTCATACCTGGCATATAAACGCATCAAACAAAAATTCACGCATGGAATTGGTATTGTACTGTAAACGTGAAGAAATGATGCTATTCAATTATGAAGCTCCTAACGGAAAAAAACTCCACAACAGACTATGGAACGGAGGAAACGGTTGGGGAGAAATTAAACTCTACAAAAAAGATGGTACATTAATTGACCATGTAAAAATGGAAAATGCAGGATGTGAATACGGGGAGTATGATAAAGAATGATTTTCACAGATATCATTGTATTAATCGTCGTATACATTTATGTAATTGCAATATTTATCATTGCGGAAAAGGTTTTAAAATCCAGACCTGAATTTTCACGTAAATTCCTCCATATCATGGTAGGAAATATGATTTTTGCAATGCCGTTCTTTTCAAACCCGTGGGTTATGATTATTGGACTGACATTGCCTGCTTCAATAGGAACATTCCTGTTAACCGAATACTCTCCAATTAAAATAGAAAACACAATGACTGAATCAGGGCATGCTCTTGGATTGTTTTTCTATTCCGCAATCTGGACAGTACTGTTAATAATCTTCGGTAATTACATATGGATTGTTGCATTAGCTATCGTTCCTTTAGTGTATGGTGACGGATTTGCAGCATTAATAGGTATTAAATTCGGTAAAGTGAAATTTTCCATTTTCGGAAGTACAAAATCTCTTGAAGGATCACTGTCCATGTTTGTTGTAACAACGGTTATGAGCGTATTTGTATGGATGGTTTTCACATCAATCGGTTATGCAATGCCTGAATTTAATTTAGTGGCTATTTTATCCATTTCTGCTGTTGCAACCATTTGTGAAGCTCTAAGTTATGGTGGAATTGACAATTTAACAGTTCCTGCTGTGACTTCAATTTTATATTATTTGGTAACTATTTTATAGTTGCCCTCATTTTACTTTTCATTTTTTGCATTTTAATCAATGATTTTTGCACCTTGACAACACCTATAATCACGCCTTTATATATGGTTTCACTTACTAATATTATCGATTAGTGAGTTGATGTAAATGGATTTAAGGCAAAAAATCGAGAAAAAAGTTGACGCAAAAATCAAATTCGAAGAAAATTTATATAAATATCTGATTGTAAATTCTATTATAGCAATTATCAGTTTTGTATTCCTAAAAAGCTATGGATTATTAATGGCCGTAATGCTTTTCTGGGGAATCGGTGTTTTAAGTGACTTTTTTAAAGCATATTCCTTTGAAGACATTGTGGGCCATGATTACAGGGAAAGAAAAATCCAAGAGGAAATTTCAAGATTAGGTGATTAAATGAGTGATATAAGAGAAAGAGCTGAAAGAAGAGTTGATCAAAAAATCAAATTCTATCGCAATTTTTACAGTTATATTATAGTCAACGCTATATTGGCAGTAATTAACTATTTATTCACACCGGAATACTGGTGGGTTTTGTTTGTAGTATTCTTTTGGGGAATCGGTGTTCTTTTTGACTTTTTAAAAGCTTTTGTCTTATTTGAAAAATTTGACAGTGAAGAATACCGTGAACAAAAAATTAATGAGGAAATGGAGAAAATGAGGAAATAGGTCATGAAAGTAGATTTGTTTTTTTCAAGAGATATAAAAGAGCCTTATGCTGAAATTCATACAAATGAGTTGTCAGATAACATTCAAAAAGCGATTAATCTTTTAGAGGATGAGTCTGCCAATTCAATGATTGCAGTTAAGAAAGGAAAGGATATAACTTTTCTGAAATTTGATGAAATATATATGTTCAGAGTTGAGGACAAACAGGTTAAGGTTTATACTGAAAATGATAATTTTCAGGTTAAAAAAGCCCTCTATCAGATAGAAGAGATGCTGGATTCATCTTTTATCAGAATATCAAAATCCACTATCATCAATTTGGATAAAATCGATCGTGTAGCTCCCTCACTGAAAGGGATGATGTTTATAATGTTGAAAAATGGTCTAAAGGATAATATTTCAAGAAAATATTTGCCTGAATTTAAAAAATCATTGGATTTGTAGGTGATATGATGAAGATTACTGATTTAATTGAAAGGATTGCATTGGGTGCTTTTATTGGATGTTTTATTGTTTCTCTTGTTGAGGTTTTAATTGCTTTTCAGTCAGGTCCTCAAAACGTGTTCTTTTCAGGATATGATATAATCAATGCATTTTTCGGATCTATTCTTATAGGTTGGGGATTCTCTTTAAGCGGATATATTTATGAGAACAATTGGCCTTTGCCTTTTCAGGTTCTGTTTCAGATGGCCATAGGCTTTACAGTTTTGTTTAGTGTGGCAATATATCTTGGCTGGCTGCCTTTAGATATTGGCTATGGTGTTATCATTCAATGGGGTTTAGTGGCTGTTGCTTTTGCAGCAATATTCTGGATTGCTTTTTATATCTATTATTATTTGGAAGCCCGTGAAATCAACAAAAAACTAGAATAACAAGAGAATATAGGGGAATTAAACCCCAAATCTCTTCAATATATACAAATGGGTGAGTAATATGAATTATTAAATTCATTGTGAATTTAATAACTATAGTTATTATTCACGTTATTAACTATTGTTATATTTATTATTTAAATATTATGATTGATATCCGCATTCGCTACATGTTTTTGTCTGGAAGTGAATGACTCCTCCACACTCAGGGCACATCCATCTGTCCCTGTCCTGTGCCATCATTTTGCCGATGCCTGTTGTTTTGATTCTCTTGGCACTATCCAAAGTATTCAGGCCGTATCTTTTGACATATTTTTTGGAATGCTTTTTCATCAATGGGCACGGAAACTCGCTGCAGCGGCCACAGTAACTGAAGTTCTTGGTATTAAAACATGTCTTAATCTTACATTTTAAACTGGCCTTATTTTTTCCATCATTACCGATTAAACATCCCACACAGGGATTCTGGTATCTTTCACAGCTTATGCAGTTAACTCCGCATGGAGCAAGCAGTTTTGAATCAATAGTATCTGGCATTTTCATATCTCTACCCCCACTACGAAAACATTATATTAATTTAAAAATATATATCTTTTCATAGAATCGGTTGTTTGATTTAAATGTCGTTAATAGTTCATCCTGAAGTAAAGAAATTAAAAGAAAAATTATCTCAGCTAATTTTCGAATATGATAATTTGGTTAATCATATTTGTCCTGAAATTGAAAGACTTTATGTTTTGGAATTTGGAAGATATGAGCATAAACTCTATAAGATAGAGCTGGAAATAGATAAGTTAAAACGTAAAATTCAGCTGATTCGGATTGAAATAAATCATGAAAATGAGATAAATGTGAATAAAATTGATGATATCATTAAAAAAGAGTTTGAGGAGTATGAAAAACAGATTCAAGCACAGATTGATGAAATAAAATTCCTTGAAGAAAATGATGTTGAAAAATTATCTCCTGAAGATTCAAAAAAATTCAAGAAACTTTATCACATGCTTATTAAAAGATTACATCCGGATTTACATCCAAATCAAACCTTTTTAGAATTAAATCTGTTTTATAGGGCAGTATACTGTTTTGAAAATGGTGATTTAAAAGGACTGGAATCTGTGGCCGCAATACTTCCTGATGAAGAATTTGAAGAGCTTTCTGAAATTGACCATTTGGAAAATCTGGTAAATGAATATGAAGAAAAGATTGAAAAGGTTAAAAAAGACTATCCGTATAATAAAAAGGGATTATTGGATAATGGTGCCGGCGAAGAATACAAAATCATGCTTCTGGAGTTAATTTCAGATAGAAAGGAAACTGTCAAACAACTTGAAGAAAAAATTAATGGATTGATTGAAAATGGCTAATATTCAAAAACTCGATTCAGAACTTTCGGATTTTGTCGGTTTTATTCAGAAAGGAGGAAAAATCAAACCTTTTGTAAAGGACATTAAGTTGATCACATTAAATGTTGCGGGTCTTGAATATGTGGAAAATATTAATGATCTCTTTCCAAAAATTAAAATTGGAGATAAATTGGAGTTATTTAGAGAAGCCAGTAATGAATATGACCATCATGCTATTTTAGTTAAGTACAATGGCGAAAAGATAGGTTATGTTCCCCGCAATGAGAATAATGTTCTATCCGGCCTTATGGATGGAGGTAAACTGATTTATGGTATTGTTGAGGATATTGGTGAAGATGAAGTATATAAAGGATATCCTTTCAGATTCATTAATTTCAGCATATATTTAAAAGAGGAATTATGATGGAATATGATTTAAATCAGATTTTTCCAGATGATGACAATCTGCTTAAAAGAAAAATTCCAAAAGATGATGAATTTCAGCAGTGCCTGGAAGAGGTTAGGCAATTGGAAAGAAAAAGGCAATGGGATTCATCTAAAAAACTATTTGAAGATTTTTTAGAAAAACATCCTCTTGATTTAGATAATGAATATGAATATCATTATTTTTCAAAACCCATTGAACAAACTATCTTTTTTGAACTGTTTGAGCCTGAAAAAGAAGTAATAATTCTTAAGGATAATTTCTATGATATTTTCATGGGATATGTATCTATTCTAAGGATATTTGACGAATATTCCAAAGCAAAATCCTATTTAAAGCTGGCTCATGATTTAAATCCTGTCCGCACCAGCCCATTGTTTGTGCTGGCTCAAATCTATGACAATGAGTATGAAGGTAAACTTGTTGAAAAAACACTTAAGGATGCATTGGCCGTAGCACAGGATACCTATGATTTGTTTGAAACTTATGGGAGATTGGCAGACTATTATGAAGTTATTCATGAAGATGAAATTTCCCAATTGTTAAGGCAGTTGCGAAAAAAGAGATCTTTTGAAGGCTTTGACAAGGCATATGTTGAAAACTTGTTCAATAGGTATGGCATCCAATTAGGCTTTAATCCAAAAATTATTGATATTTACCATAGAAATTCAGTATCTGCACATTTTAATGGTTCTGATGAGTATGGAGCATATTATGATTACTGGGAATTGGCCGAAATTAATCTGTTTTTTGAAGATGAATGAAAACATTAACTTTATATGTACTTAAAACAAATAGTTTATCACTGTTAAAATTTTAGCAGTTTGCTTTTTTTGGGATAAGTTCCCATGGATGTGGCTTTTTATAGCTGAACAAAAAAAAGGTGAAATTTATGTATAAATATATTAGAGACGCTTGGAAAAACCCAGATGAGTCCTACGTACGTGAACTCATGTGGCAAAGAGCTCCAAAATGGAGACGTCAAAAAGTAGTACAAAGAATCGACAGACCTACTAGATTAGACAGAGCTAGAAGCTTAGGTTACAGAGCTAAAAAAGGTTTCGTTATAGTAAGAACCAGAGTAAGACGTGGTGGAAGAAGGAAATCACGTTTCAAAGGCGGTCGTAAACCTAAAAGAATGGGTGTAAACAAAATCACTCAAGCTAAATCAATTCAAAGAATTGCAGAAGAAAGAGTAGGCAAAAAATACCCTAACTTAGAAGTATTAAACTCCTACTGGGTATGGTCTGACGGAAAATACAAATACTACGAAGTTATCTTAGTAGATCCACAAAGTCCTTCTATCATTAACGATAAAAAAATCAATTGGATTTGCTCCAAAAAACACACTAACAGAGCTTTAAGAGGCTTAACTAGTGCTGGTAACAAAGGACGTGGAATAAAATCTAAAGGAAAAGGTAGTGAACAAGCAAGAAGAAGAGATTTATAATCTCTCTTTTTTACTACTCTTTTTTTGATTTTCATGATTCACAACATTAAATTTAGGGTCTTTGTTTATGAAAACGAAGACATTGATGAACTGTCACAAGCTATTTTGAATATTTTGCCTGAAGCTGAAATCGAAGCCGAAGAAGCTGAAGGCCTTACTGAAGACAGAATTATTATATTATCAGGTATCGTTTCTAAGAAAAGATACACCAAAGCTTTTTTTAACTTACTTTTGGAATCCTGTGATTTGGATAAATTAAATGATGATTTGGAGCGCAAAATGGATGAAAAAGGTAACTGGTTTTTAAGATTTGATAAATCAGACGCCATTGATGAGAAAATGACAGTCATTGATTCAGGCGATTCAATCCATTTGAAAATTAAGATTGCCGCATATCCTGCCAAAAAGGAAATTGCAGTTAATAAAGTTCGTGAAGCTATTTTGAACTGATCAGTATGGATTTTAAGGAAGTAATTGCTTATTTTGAAGAAATTTCGGACGATGAAGTTGTCAATTCCAATAAGAGATTTGCAATCGGATGTGAAAATTCCTATGGCATCAGACTTCCAGTAATAAGAAAATTGGCTAAGGAAATCGGAAAAGACCATGATTTGGCTTGTGAACTGTGGGATCATCCTTACCATGAATCCCATTTGCTTGCAACAATGATTGAGGAAAAGGAAAAGGTTACTTTCGGTCAATTGAATGAATGGGTTAATTCCTTCTATTCATGGGATATAGTTGACCAGGCATGCATCAATCTGCTTGTTGACTTGCCTGAAGCCCGAGAAAATATTTTCGTCTGGTGTGATTCTGATAGGGAATTTGTAAAACGGACAGCTTTCAGTTTGATTGCAGTTATTGCAGTCCATGACAAGAAGACTAGTGCTGAAGATTTTGATAAGTTTTTCCCATTAATTAAGAATGCTTCTTTTGATAACAGGAATTTTGTCAAAAAGTCAGTTAATTGGGCTTTAAGACAAATTGGAAAAAGAGATATTGATTGCAACAAAAAAGCATTGGATGTCGCTTATGAAATCTCTAAAAATGATGATAAGACATGCCGATGGATTTCCTCAAATGCAATCAGGGAACTTGAAAGCGAGAAAGTTCAAAAGAAATTGTCTTAGTCTATTTTTTTAATGAATTTTGCGGGAACGCCACCAACGACTGTCATTTCTTCAACATCTTTTGTTACAATAGCACCTGCTGCAACTATTGCGCCGTAACCTATTGTTACACCAGGCAGTATTGTTGCATTGGATCCAATCCAAACCTTATCTTCTATTTTTATCGGTGAAGGGCAGAGGTTTCCTCTTTTTTCAGGATTTTCTTCATGGTTCAGTGTTGCCAGAACCACATTATGGCCAATCAATACATCATCTCCGATGTAGATTCCTCCCTGGTCCTGGAATTTGCAGTCTGAGTTAATGAAAACGTTTTTTCCAAGATGAATGTTTTTTCCAAAATCAGTGTAAAATGGTGGAAAAACTCTGAATTCATCGTCAACTTCTTTTCCAATCAGTTCAGAAAATAGTTCTCTGATTTCATCAAACTCGTGGTATTTATAGTTCAGTTCACAGGTTATCTTTTGGGCTTCCCTTGAGTAATAGTTGCATGCCTCTGCAGCGTCCAATTCCATTTCCAGTGTCTTTCCATTGTTGAATATTTCCAACAGTTCTTCAAGTTCTAACATAGTTAATTATTTCTTAATTAAGCATAATAACTTTTGGTACAATTATTAATATCAAATTCTTAAAAATTTAGGCATGCCTAAAAATTTATATATCATTAATAACTATTTAAATATATACCATTAAATTAAATGGAGAATTAATCATGAATTTAGAAGGCGTAGAAAAAACAATGCTTTTGACATTATATGCCAAGGCAAAACATTCTCAAAATAAAAACCACAGGTTTTATGACTCAAAAGCGATAGAAGTAATCTCTAAAGTTGATTATGATTTTAGCATAGCCGAAAAGGACAAGCTCATGCAAATGGGAACAATAGCAAGAACAATAGTTCTGGACAAAATGGTCACAGACTATATTAACGTCCATCCTGACTGTACAATAGTCAATATCGCATCAGGAATGGACACCAGATTCAACAGACTTGACAATGGCAAAATAAATTGGTATAATGTTGATTTGGAGAATTCAGCTAGCTACAGGCTGAAATATATAGAAGACACAGACAGGGTAACTACACTTGCTTACTCAGCAATGGACTCAGCATGGGCGGGCGAAATTGAAAAAAGAAAAGACGTGCTCTTCATTGTCGAATGACTGACAATGTATCTCAAAGAAAATGATGTTAAAGACATCATTGACATAATAAATAATAATTTTGAAAGGTGCACTGTGTTTATGGAAATTATGCCTCCCGTTTCCGTTGAAAACACAAAGGAGGAATCAATAGAAGACACCAATACAAAATTCATATGGGGAGTTGAAAAAGGCCATGAACTGACAAGTCTGAATGGCAACTTCAAATGGATAAAGGATGTTAACCTCTTTGATGGGGTGAACGTTTATAAGCCATACTACAGGCTGTTTACATGGCTTCCTCCTTTAAGAAAGAGAATGGATTATATTGCCGTTCTTGAAAAATAAATGGTATTTTTAATCATCTTTTTTTTATTAAAAGAACATTTATATGGGACCAATGAATGGATGTCCAGAAAAATATAACAATAAATAAACCTCAATAGTTAATTGGTGATTATATGAAAAGACAAAATTATTCCCTAATAATCATTTTCATAGCCTTAATAATCTGTTTGGGAGTGTTCTGGTTTCAGTTCAACAATGATGTAGCTACTTTCATTGTCATTAACCAAACGGAAGTTCCAGAAAACGGATCATTTTCAGGAATGTTAATGGATTCCTATGGAAATGGTGTCCCAAACAAAACAATTACTTTTCACAAACCGGGTTATGAATTAGGAACACTTGTTGATGTCATAACCAATGATGAAGGCGGATTTGTTATAGAAAATGTTCAATATCTGCCCGATGCAGGTAGCGATAACTATTATGGTGATTTTACTTTTGCAGGTGATGATAAATACCAAGGTTGTATATATGAAGGAAAAATCACCATAATCCCTAATTAGTCATGAAAATAATTATTTTATTCATTTTTACTGTTATTTATAGGACAAAAATTTTACATTGATTTAAAAATAAATAATATATAATATTATGCAAATATATTAAATATATTAATGCATTTTTTCATTTATGATAAAAAATAATGGTTGTACAATAATGTTGATGAATGAACAAACAAAACTAACTAAAAACCATTACAAGATTTTTGGTTTGAGTTGGGCAGGATGGGTTTTTGATTTCTATGACTTGGTGTTATTTACGTTTCTGATATCACAGCTCCAATCCAGCCTGAACATCAATGCTGAAATGCTATCATTATGTTTGGGATTATCATTATTCGCCACAGGTCTGGGAGGAATAATTTTTGGAGCATTGGGAGATAAGTATGGTCGTAAAAGGGTATTGCAATGGACAATAATTATCTATTCAATAGGAACATTGCTATGCGCTTTCTCATGGTCTTTCTATTCACTTCTGATATTCAGATTCATCACAGGTTTGGGTGTCGGTGGAGAATGGGCAACAGGCCAGACATATATTAATGAAACATTCCCTGATAAATTAAGAGCTAAATTCGGAGCATTCATGCAGTCCGGAGCACCTGTGGGGGTAATTATTGCTTCAATCGTTGGAGGATTAATAACGCCTGTCATCGGGTGGAGAGCAACATTTCTGCTTTCAATAATTCCTGCGATTATGGTTATTTTCGTGAGAAGATACCTTAATGAATCTGATGTATGGCTTGAAAACAGGGATAAATATGTCAACAAAAACATTTTCCAGGAATTCAAGCTGTTGCTTACAAAAGAACACAGGAAAATATTTCTTATCTCATTAATATTATGCATATTCGGTATGTCTGCATATTGGTTTACATACTCATGGCTTCCAACCTATCTTGAAAATGAAAGGGGATTGGCATTAGTTGGAACCACATTAGGAATAGTATTGATTCAGTGCGGAGACTTTGCAGGTTACACCAGCTTCGGTTTCGTAGCTGAAAAACTAGGTAGACGTCCGGCTTTCACGATATACAGTTTCATCATGGCCATAAGCATATCCATGATAACTATTTGCTGGAACCAGATAGATGCAATTCCTGATTTAATATTGGTTTTCATGTTTTTAACAGGATTTGGAACAGGATTTTTCGGGGGATTCGGATCACTATTTTCAGAACTGTTCCCTACAAAAATCAGAAACACTGCAGTTGGAACTGTATTCAACCTTGCCCGTGGAGCACAATTCGTAACTCCTGTAATCATAACTCTTGTTGCAACATACTTTGATTTGAGTTATGGAATAGCTATCGCAGCAATATTTGCTCTGCTTGTGGGTATTTGGATTTGGACATTCCCGGAAACCAAAGGAACAGTCATAAATGAATTGGATTAAAACATAATGGGTGATAATAATGATTAATGATGAGGAAAAAGCAAAAATCAAAAAAGAAATAGTAGACAAAATAAATTCCGTTTTAGAGAAAAACAATGAATCATTCAGATTGGACCAGGTAAATGTCCTCAATAAAAATGAAACGGTTAAATTCATGGGAAATTACAGAGTTTACGACAGAAAGAATTACAACGCCGTTTCAGGTGAGATTAATACTTTCTTAAAGAAATATGGAAAAGTGGACATAAAATCTAAAAAAATAAGGGACAGCGGAATGAAATTTACAACAGTAAGCTTCAATTTCGAACTATAAATGTTTTATAAAGCTATAATTATTATTAATAGTTTATGAATATGCAGGTTTTTAATAAATAATGGGGGTTCTATTTAATGAAGATTGCGTATTTTAATTATGATGAAGAAAAGCTTTTTGAAATCAAGGTGGATAAACTTGAATCAATAGAGGATGAATACCTCATAAAAGATGTTCCCAAAATGGATGATGAAACGATAAAGTTTCTAGAAAATATGGGTGAAGAAATTTACGTCTTATTGCCATACAATGATGGTGAAGATTTCTACCTTAAATACTTTAATCATTCAAACTATTTTAAGGCTGGGGACAACAACTTCAAAATAGGTTCAATGATATCCCACACAATCGGACGTCAGGATGAGGAAAACAATTTCGTGAAGATGTTCCGGGAATTATATGAGACTGGCGAAAAAAAGACTGGAATACTTAAGTACATGAATGATGATGGAAAATTAATCAAATATCTTCACTTCCGATACTTTATGATGGGAAATTCAATTGTTTCGATTCATGAAGACAGAACCGAAGTCAAAATGTACAGGGACAGCACATTGAATGATGAGAATTTGGGTGTTGCTATTGTTCAGAACAACAGATTTGTTGAATTGAATGAAAATTATGCAAGATATGTTGGCAAAACAAGAGATCAAATGTTAGGATCCAAATATTCTCTTAAAGGCATGCCTTCAGAAAACAGGGAAACTGTTAAAAGACAAATTGAACTCATTTCACAACAGAAAATAGTTTCATATAAGGTTCCTCTTGTAGCATATAATAATGATGGAAGCATAAGATTTTTCCTAAATGCTGAAGGGTCATACATCAACTATGACAATATGCCTGCAGTGCTGATAAAAATCAGAGATTTGACACAGCAGGAAAAAGATAAAAACCGAATAGAAAACGACAATGATTCAAAGACTCAGCTGAAATATACCTTTAAAAGTTTGGCTGACCATTCAAAAACAGTCATATCCTACGGAATATATCCGGATAATTTCTTTGTTTCCGACAATTTCTATGATGTCATTGAAGATGAAATCAGGTCATATCCTTTTAACCCTGCAACAATAAAGGATTTCCTGCTAGGTGAAGATATGGAGCTATATGATTCAATTATGGACACGCTTTCTCCGTCAAATCCGGAAGTGGAATTCACAACCAGTATAATGACTCTGAAACTTAACATTAAGTATATCAGACATCACATTAAACGCATCTATGATTCCGAAGGAAATCCTCAAAGTTATGTTTCATCACACCAGGACATTACAGAAGAGGCATCATATACCAATGAACTGAAAAAACAGATATATAAAAAGAACGAAATCATCAAGAACAAGGATATTGATATTAAGGAAGCTCACCATAACATAAAAAACAACTTAAACATTCTACTGTCACTTATACGTATGGAAGAGCATAAACATATCCCTATGGAAGACATTATTGAGGATACTAAATCACATCTCAAATCAATCAGTGTGATGCATGAGAAACTTTATCAGTCAAAAACTTTAGTTGACATAGAATTAAAAGGATATATCGATTCTATTGTCGAATCTCTGTTTAATATTTACTCATCTGAAATACAGTACATTTCAAAGGTAGATGATATAAGCTTAAATGCCAAGCAGGCAGGATCTCTTGGTCTGATAATTAATGAACTGATAAACAACACTGTAAAGTACGCATTTCCAGATGATAATCCTGGAAAAGTGGAAATAAAAATCGGACGGCTTGACAATAAAATCGAAGTGGAATACCGTGACAGTGGTGTTGGAATCCCGGACAGCGTCGACTTTGACAATCCGACCAGCCTAGGTTTGATAGTTATCCAAAATCTCACAAAACAGATTGACGGTGAGATAAAATATTCCTATGACAATGGAACATGTATAAATTTAGTATTTACTGAAAGTGAATCATTTTAGCTTCAATCCTTATGTGGATTGGACTATTTCAATTTTTTTGATAAATTTGGATAATAACAGAATAAACGTTCTAAACTTCCTATTATTGAAAAAAAGAACAATAATATTATAATATAGTTCTAACATAACTTTAAGTAATATGTAATAAATTATATGCTGCATATTTACTCAGATATTATGAAAATAATAGGGGGATTTATTCTGAAATTTAATAAGCAAAGTTTATTAATCGCATTAATTCTTTTAATTTCATGTCTTGCAATCAGTACAGTAAGTGCTGCAGATACTAATGATGTTGATATTACTATAGCTACATCAGATATTGAATTAGAAAGTATTAATGAAGCAAATGTATTATCAGATAATGCAAATCATATAGAATTGGGTGTAAGTACTAATAGCACTAATGATGAAAACAAAAATGCACCCGACAGTGAAGGAATTTATACAAATAATGGAGATAATAATTTAAACAATACGAAAGTTACTCCAATAATTAATGTTGATGATGTCATTATTAAAAACGGAGAAAGCATAATTATACCATTTAATGTAACTGACAATGAAGGAAATCTTATTCCTGGGGGGGCGATTGTATCTCTCAACTGGATGAATAATACTGTAAGTCAATATGTTGAAATTGAAAATGGTAAAGGTCTTGCTAATTTCAGTGTTGATTTACTAATCGGAAAAGTTAGTGACAGCAACAACACCTTTTTATCAGATTTAATTAAAGATATTTTAAAGTTATTGAATTTGAACAGTACCTCTGAAAGCACTCCTGATCCAATAAACATCAGTGAAGATTCTGATTTTGATATTTTTAACTTATTCAACATAACAATGCCGGATTACTCAAATATAATTAACAATCTAAATATAACTTTACCAAACATAACAATGCCGGATTACTCAAATATAATTAATGATTTAAATATAACTTTCCCAGATTTCTCAAACTTAATTAATAATTTAAACATTACTTTGCCTGATATTGCTGAGTTTATTGATGGTTTGAATATTACTTTGCCTAATGTTACAGATTTGATTAATAATCTAAATATTACTTTGCCTGATATTGCTGAGTTTATTGATGGTTTGAATATTACTTTACCGAATA
>NZ_JAZUMY010000002.1:0-12261 GCF_045603845.1 Methanobrevibacter sp. | reverse complement strand
AGATAAGTTTACTTCTGCAGTTCTTCTATTTGACCTACTAAGTCTACTAGCAACATCTTTCCAAATAGCTGCATCTTCACTTTTTGATTGTTTATTAAGTTTATTAATAAGTTCAATAAGGTTAGGATTAGTTTTGATAATTTTCTTAACCATTATTTACTCCTCCTTCTCACTAAAACTGATAAATTTATCTGCTTTTTCACCTAATTTATCACAAGCTGTTAATAATACTTCTTTAGGAGGCATTGATCCATCAGTTTCAATTCTAAATATGAAATCATTTTCACGATATCCTACGTTAATGTAACTTTTATCAGGTGCTCCGTTTGCAGCTGCCCTGTTGATAGAAGCCCTTTCACAACTTTTACACATAGAACAGTTTTCAATATCCAGGATTTTAATCTTTTTAGACCTTTTGTCTGATTTCAAGACACCTCTAGGACATGCGTCAGCACATTCATAATCGATGTCAACATCATCATTAAAGGTGATTTCAGGATATTGTTTGTATGCACAGACTGTGGTTGGCATCCATTTAACATGGTTTTTACCGTAGCCTGCTTTTGCATAAGCTTCCACAATAAGTTCTTCATCTTCTTTAAGTTTAACAATAGGAATTGTATCGTATACTGGTTTAATTTTTGAGTCTGAAGATATTAAATCCTTAGAATAAACTACCTTAGGCCCAACTTCGTTTATACTGAATGCAATACCCTGAGGTTCATACCATCCGTCATCTTCAGGTAATAATAATCCTTCAATTGCATCTAAATCAGAAACCAAAGGAGTTAAACCAAGCCTATGAGCAAGTACCTCATTAAACATTGCAGAGTCATTTCTGATAATATTCACATCTTCAATAGCTATTTTAGGAACATTGACCATAGCGGCCCTTCTAATAGCATTTACAAAAGGTACTTCTGCATCACGAACAATGAAAACAATTTCATCATCGCTTTGACTTTTTAATTCTATCTCCATATTAAACCCTTCCACTTATACTCTTCTTCCTCTTTTACCACCAGGTCTTCCAGTACCATCGTGAGGAATTGGAGTGATATCTTCTATTTTACCAATTTTAATTCCAGCTCTTGCTAAAGCACGAATAGTAGCTTGTGCACCAGGTCCTGGACTTCTAGGTCCATTTCCACCAGGAGCTCTTACTTTAATATGTAATCCTACAAATCCTTTTTCTTTAGCATCATCAGCTATTCTGGTTGCTGCAGCCATAGCTGCGAAAGGTGAAGCCTGTTGTCTGTCTGCACGAACAACTTTTCCACCGGACCATTGAGAAATAGTTTCAGCACCAGTAATATCTGTTACAGTAATAATAGTGTTGTTGAATGATGAGTAAATATTAGCTATACCCCATTTTTCATCTTTTGCCATAATTACACCCTTTATTCTTCTGTATTAGCTTTATTATCCTTATTATTGTTGTACTCTTCAATTTGTTTTGCTACAGGTGAAGAACGATAGAATCCGATTTCATCTTCTTGACCTTTTAATACCACATAACTTGGTGAGTTGATTTTTTTACCAGCTAAAGCTATGTGTCCGTGTACAACAAACATTCTTGCTTCTTTAGGAGTACGAGCTAAACCTTTTCTGTATACAATAGTTTGTAATCTTCTTCTTAAGATATCTTCAACAGTTAAACCTAAGATATCTTCAATAGCAGCGTTTTCAGGCAAAACACCGGTTCTAGCTAAGTGTCCTAATAATTCTAATTTTTCTTCTTGCATCTGATCAGTTGAGAAACCGAGTAAGTATCTTGCTTCCCTACGATATCTTCTAACTAATGTATCGGCTTTCCAAATTTCTTTTTTGTTTTTTAAACCGTATTTAGTCATTAATTTGTTTTCATCTTTAATTCTTTCTGCGTTCCAAGGATGTGGTGGTGTATTATACTTTTTCCTTGATTTTCTTGGTTGACCCATTAAAACATCTCCTTATCTAAATAATAATTATATTAAAAATAGCGTTTATGCTTATGAACGTCTTACACCAACTGAAGCACTTTTTCTGAAAGTAGATTTGGTTCTTTGACCTCTGACAGGTAAACCAACTTCGTGTCTTCTACCTTTGTAACTTCTGGTCTTTTTCATTCTGTTCAAATCATCTCTTAAAGTCATGTCAAGATCTGATTCGATTAAGTGAATGTCATCACCAGTTTCATAATCTTCCCTACGATTTAACATCCATGATGGGATATCAAATGCTTTAGGATCTTCTATAATGCTTTCAATTTTTGCAACATCTTCATCAGCAATATAACCGATTTTAGAATTTAAATCCAAGTCTAATACACGGCATATAGTTTTAGATAAAGATAAGCCTACACCTTTAATATCAGTTAAAGCGTGCTCGATGGTTTTATTTCCATCTACATCCTTTCTAGAAATACGCACCAAATGCTTAAAATCGTCTTCCATTAAATAACCTCCATTTATAGAGCGAACCTACGAGACGTAAAATATAGATTCGAATGTTTTGAGCTTCTCAAAACACAGTTCTTTCAACAATATAAACTTAGTTAAAAAACTAAGAGTGCAAAAAAATATCAGTTTAACAATATCTTTAATTAAAAATAAAATAGTGTTAAAAACTAATAAGCGCCGAGACTGGGATTTGAACCCAGGAGGGCAAAACGCCCACGAGATTTCCAGTCTCGCGCCTTACCAGGCTAGACTATCTCGGCACAACTAGCTATAAAAAAATACTTGCACACATATTACAACAGTAATATGATATAATAATATATTATAATCAAAGTATATAAAGGTATTGTTTAAAATAGAATTTCGATGAAAAATTCAGATTATTTAAAAAAATAAACTAAATATCATATATTGCATTCGTATATAGAAGTCCCATAGCTCTTGATTGAAAAACAAAAACATATGACTGAATAGCAAAATATACTGCAATAGCAATTACCAATCCTGGAGACGTTTCAACCAATTCGAAAATTCCCAAAGAAAGCAACAATCCCGCAGATGAGATTATTCCAACAACAATATAAACCAGAATCATATAAACAAAAATCTTTCCAAAGCCTATCTTTTTCAAATCATTGAATGATTCTCTAATTTCTAAAGACTCGTTAAATCCAAAGTATGCCAATCTGCATATTGACATGAAAATCAGCCATATAACCAGCAGAAGAGCAATTAATAAGATTATATAAACAATTATTGCCAAAACAAAGCCTACAATTTCTCCGCTGCGAAGAAGAAGGATAAATGATAACAGCCCTATGAAATAAAGAACGCCAATAATTACTGAAAATACCAATGACAAAACAAGCAATCTCAATGAATCCTTAATATTTTTTCGGGGATTGAACCTTGGAATATGATCTTTCAATTCACAGGAAATGCGAATAATATCCACCTGATAGCCTGAAAGGTACAAAAATGTTATGGAAAATGCCAAATAGGAAATGACTCTAAATGCACCGTTATAAAATGGAGCAGATATAATTCCTGCTGACAGAATTATTCCCAACAGTGCATATACTGCTGAAATCATCAAAAACTGCTCTTTATCCCCAAATGGATATTTAAATGCATCAGCAACTATTTCCTTTAAATCCATCATTACACCTTGAATTGATATGTAAAAATATTTTACTAATAATAGTATATAAATATTAATTAGGTGATATAATGAGTTGGATTTTACTCATAGTAGTAATTTTAGTTATTGTTTTTATAATAGTAACAATCGTACATATGTATAATCAACTAGTAAATTTACGTAATCGCGTTAAAAACAGCTTTGCACAGATAGATGTTCAACTTAAAAGAAGAAATGACCTTATACCTAATCTGGTGGAAACCGTGAAAGGTTATGCTGGCCATGAAAAAGGTGTTCTTGAAGAGGTTACAAAAGCTCGTGGAAATGTAATGAATGCAAATGGTGTAAAAGAAACAAGCCAAGCGGACAATCAACTGACCGGTGCTTTAAAGACACTGTTTGCAGTAGCTGAAAATTATCCTGATTTGAAAGCTAACAGTAACTTCCAACAGTTGCAGTCAGAACTGAGCGATACAGAAAATAAAATCTCTTATTCAAGACAATTTTATAACGATACTGTTTTGATGTATAACAACAAATGCCAACAGTTCCCATCAAACATGCTTGCCAAATTGTTTGGTTTTAAAGAAGAAGAATTCTTTGAAGCAGAGGAAGCATCACGTGAGGTTCCTAGAGTAGAATTTTAAGGTGAAAACCTATGAATTTTAAAAAGATAGCTGTGCTGATAGTATTATCGCTGGTATTACTATCCACAGTGAATACTATTTATGCAGACGATGATCGGGAGTATAATATCATTGATGCATTGATTGACCTAGCCATTGATGAAAATGGACTTTTACATGTGAATGAAAGTTATACTTATTCTTTTGACGGTACATTTAACGGAGTTTACAGAGACATTCCCCTGAAAGATGGGGAAAGCATTGAAAATCTGGAGGTTTACATTGACGGCGCCTATGGCGAATATGAAGTCATAGACCAGAACGGACAGACCAGAATTAAGGTTTACTTATGGGCAGATAAGGCTCATAACTACAAGATTCACGACCAGGAAGTGACCGTGAGCTATTCCTATGACATGAAAAATGTTGTAACATTGTATAATGACATCGGATCTCTTCAATACAAGTTATGGGGTGAAAACTGGGAGTGTGAAGTACTGAAACTGACTTCCAATGTTAAATTACCTGGAGATAACGGCAATCAATACTACCTGAACCCAGAGTACTATAACTTAAGCGATTCGATGAATGGAGATACAATACATGTGGAAACAAAAGAGATTCCGTCAGGGGAATTCTATGAGCTGCAGGTACTGATGCCTTTGGATGACTTTTCAAATGCGACTTATGCAAAACATGTTAATGTGGACGGTAAGGAACAGATAATGCAAAAACAGGCCGAATATAAAGGCGGTGTAAGTTTCTGGGGTAACCTATTTAACGCATTGTCAGCAATTTGCTTTATTTCCCCATTATCATTAGTTTACATTTACCTCAAACATGGAAGAGAACCTAAAGTAAACTACGAAGGAATATATGAAAGGGAACTTCCAACTGATGACCCTCCGGCTGTTGTCAATGCGATGATTAACAACAGAGATAATATCGGAAAGCCAGATATGAAAGGATTTGAAGCAACGATAATGGATCTGATTGACAGAAAAGTATTCAAAATACATGTTGAGGAATCCGAGCACACACAAGACCTGATTCTGGAATTTGATGATTCCAAATACGATGAATTGTCACCAGATGAGAAAAAGGCTTATGGACTATTGAAAACTTTTGGAGATGGAGACATATTGAATGTTTCCAGATTATCATCAAAACTGAACAATGAAACGAACGGTAAGCTATTTGTTGAAAAGCTTGATGACTGGAAAAATACTGTATATGATACACATATTGGTGATGACAGACTTAAAGAATACTTTAACAATAATGGAGACGTATTAAGCAAATGCTTTACAGTGGGAGGCATAGTCATTGCAGTGATATTGTTCCTGATATCACTTTTCTCAAAGCACCCTGCAGCATCACTTGCAACAATTGCGGCAGTATTTTTAGGCGTGATTTCCTTTGCATTGATATTCCTTCCGGAAGATATTTTTGGACAATGGACTCCTAAAGGTCGTCTCTACTATCTCAAATGGAAAAACTTTAAGAAGTTTTTATCAGACAACAGTTTAATTAAAGAACACCCTCCGGAATCAATAGTTATTTGGAACAAGTACCTTGTTTATGGAACTGCTCTTGGAGTAGCTGACAAGGTTTACGAATCCATGAAACTCAATGAACCTAGAGTGCATGATGATGACTATTATTACGGCAGTGATTTATACATGTTCCATTCATATGCCGGATTATCCATGCTGAATAGTGCATTCAACGATGGAGTGTCCGCAGCAAATCCTTCATCAGACGGTGGTGGATTTGGTGGCGTCGGAGGCGGTTCCGGCGGAGGCGGTGGAGGAGCTTTCTAGCTTCCCATCTAAAACACCACATTTTATTTTTTTAATCAAAAAACAAAATAATTATAAAAAAAGCTATTTCCAAAGTCTTGGATAAATATCAGGTTTCATGAAGACTTTTGATGTGTTGACTACAAATCCTCCTTCAGCTTCCAGGATTTCATCGGCAAAAAACAGTGCATTTCCTGCACCGACAAGTTCACCCTTAAGGGTTTCAATAGCTACAAGGTCACCTTTTTTAATGTCATCTGACAATAGGGAAATTCCTCCGCTTGCCAAATCAGCACCATGACAGATTGCATCGACTGCAGAATCTTTAATTACAACTTTCGGCAGATAATCCGCAACTCTCTCCATAGGCATTATTGCTTCACGCAAGAATGATTCATCCTCATCTTCAATCCAGAAATGATATGCGTCGGTTACATCCTGTAAAGTGACCTGATTTTCACGTTCGCGAAATGATCCGACCTGAGTTCTTCTAAGTTCCGCCATGTGAGCTCCTACGCCTAAAGCTTCACCAATGTTGTGGCAGTATGTTCTGACATAGGTTCCCGCTTCACAGCCTATTCTGAATAAAACGTCACGACCTTTAATTTCATAGATAGTTGAATAGTAAACATTACGGGTTCTTAATTCACGCTTTACGGCAGATTTGACAGGAGGCAATTGGAAAATCTTTCCTGTGAACTCTTCAAAAACACGGCGAATTTCGCTTTCTTCAACATCCGCATGAAATGTCAATAAACAGACATATTCCTTTGGAGCAGTCAGCAGCAGTTGTATCGCACGGGTTGCATCAGCCAAACCTACAGGCAATACACCAGTAACCTTAGGATCAAGTGTTCCGCCATGACCTGCCTTATCCAGTTTCAAAATACGTTTTATCCAGGAGTCCACTTCATGAGATGTAGGTCCTGAGGGTTTATCTAAATTAATTACGCCTTTTGTAATATATTCTTCAATAGGTCTTTCTTCAGGTTTACAACCATATTCAGGATTTGTAAAAGCTTTAGATTTTGTAATTAAATTAGTTTTCATGAATTAAACCTTAAAAAAATAGTATAAAAAATAGTAAAAAATAATGAATAAATAAATTATTCATCTTATAAATCAGCTAAAGCTGCTTTGATAGAGTCAGCGTCGCCAGAAACATCGATAGTTTCTTCGGTTGGTTCTAAGTGAGCAATGTTACATCTTCTGTTTTTAACAGCTTCTCCGATAACTTCCACATAGTTTTCGTCGATGATTTCAACGATTGCACATTTTTCTCCAGCTTCTCTTCCAGCAGTTTTAACACATACTCTTCCTACTTCAATTGATGCCATTATATCACCTTTAATGTTGTTAAAATGATTTCTGATACTTTTTCGGGATCGAATGTACCAGTATTAATAATCAAATCATAGATATCCATATTTTTAATATCGATACCATGAATATCTTTATATCTTAAAGCTTCACTTTCTTCACGAGTAATAATTTCTTCGCGTGCTAAATCTATAGATTTTGATTCCCTTTCAGCTATTCTTTGAGAACGGACATCGAAAGGAGTAACTAACCAAAGTTTTAAATCAGCTTCAACAAAATAAGCAGATAACCTGCCTTCAACTATTAAATTATCTGCAGATTTAGCCAGTTCAGCTTGTCGTTTATCAATCTCTTTATCGATTTCATCATTACCTTCAGCAAATTCACTAAATTCCAAAACAGACATGCCCCTTTCAGAAGCCATTTGCCTAAAAACAAATCCTGCAGAGATATATGGAATATCCAGCTTTTCACTAAGCAATTCCGCAGTAGTTGTTGTTCCAGTTCCAGCCAATCCGCCGAGAGTAATTATCATTATTGTCTAGCCTCTTGTTTGAAATGTTTACGCATACATTTAGTACATAAGTACCCACCGTATGGACGGCTAGGCCTTTTGCTAGTTTTTGAAAGTTTACCGATTTCATATGGACGTCCACGAGGAACTCCATGCAATACTGCACCACATTCAGCACAAACATGCTTAGATGGTTTTTTCTTTTTGTATCTTAAAACATTTTCTCCACCAGGAGTGTTTTTTCTCATTCTTTTATATGATCTTGATCTAAACCTATTTGCAGGCATTTAATCACCTTGATTAATTTAATAAAAAATTTAATAATTGTGTAATAGCGTATTCAAAATAGAATACTACAATATATCTATTTCATCATTAATAAATATATAAGATTTAAGGGTTAAATTAGAACCCTTGTTTAAATCCTAAGAATTTTCTTAATATTTGGCTCATACCAAAAGTACAAATCATATACCATAATAACCAGCCAATTCCATAAGGAATCGTAGCTTTTCCTCCATACAGAAATTGACCAATGAAATGCCAAAATGGAGTTAAAGTAAGCCAATATGCAGGAGCAGGTAAAATTAAAACCAAATCATGAATAGCAGATGTCCTCATCCAGAAGAAAATCAAAATAATCGGAACAAAAGTTACGAACATCGGTTTGAATGAATCCATCATCATTTCATTTTGATCTTTTAACATCTCAGTTTGCTCAGCCTGAAGCTTGGCAATTTCTTTTCCATCCCCTCTTTGTTGAGCTTCCCTGAACTTTTTCTGAAACTCTTTTGACTTTTGCTGTCTTTCATTGAGTTTATCCTGATCGACCAAATACTTATTAGCAATAGTCGTGATTAATGAAACAATGAAAGCAATTACCAGTACGGTTAAAGCAGGATTATGTGGATTTGGATCCATTGCTAAAATTGGATTGAATATAGTATTCAAAACATTAAGGATACCGTCACTAATCATACTAAAAATATCAGCCATTGTACTCACCTATTTTAAAACATCAACTAATTTGGATACAGTTTTTTCCAAATGATTGTCATGATTTGCAATGATTTTAACTGTAGCACCAGTTAATGTTGCATATGCCATAGAAGCAGCTCTATTCATTTCCTGATGTAATTGAATATCACTTGCTTTTTCCACATCCCTTGAACGAGTATCATCATTCATTCTTCTATAAATAATCTCGTCAGGATTAGCTTCAACCATGACAAATAAATCAGGTTGTAATTGTTCTAAAACCCAAATTGGAAGTCCTGGTAAAAATCCGGAAGGAGTACTAATAGTACAATGTGTATCCACAATGACATTAGCTTCAGCAGATTTTTCATTAATTCTTTTAGCTGCTTTAGCTTGAATGTCCTTTTGAGTTTCAGCAGGTAATTTTCTTAAATCATCCCTATCTTCAACAAGTTTTTCTTCAATTGCAAGTTCAGTCATTATGTCACCGTAATTTAAGTGCACATAATCTACTTCTTCAAGAGCTTTGTTGAGAAGAGTAGTACTGCCTGAACCTGGAATTCCTGTTAATACAACTAATTTCAATTTAACCCCTCATTTTTAAAAATATATGGAGAAGATTAATCTCCTCCTAAGAACCTTCTGAGTAGTGGATTTGAAGACATTAATTGTTCTTCAGCCATTTCTTCGTAAAGCTTGTGTATAATACCAACAGTAAGCAATACACCAGTACCTCCACCTAAAGCACCGGTTAAATCTGCAAAGAATGCAATTAAACCTACATACAAACCACTTAAAATGGTAAGAGCAGGAATATATTTCCTTAAAATCTTATATAATTGACGTTTACTACTTCTGAAACCAGGTATTTGAATACCTGAATTATAAAGTTGTTCGGAGATTTTCTTAGCATTTAATCCACTGATTTCTACCCATAAGTATGAGAACAGTACACAACATGCCAAGAAGAATATTGCATATACAATAATATGTACCGGTTCCGTTACAAACATTCCAATATTATTTGGAGTTGACAATAACCATGCAATACCGCTTACGGCCTTACCGTTTTGGATTTCACCTAAAATAGGGAATCCTATTTTTTGGAAAACGTTTGCTAAAAGTGAAACGTTAACAAGAAGTGCACTGGTTAAAATAACCGGCATGTTACTTGCATAAACGAATTTTAAAGGATATTTGCCGACTGATCCTCTGATTCTTCCGTGACCTCTGACTGAACCATGTGAAATTGGAATTTCAACACGGATAGATTCACCATATACAACAACCAGGAATACACAGATAGTTGCAATTAACGGAATCAGTAATGAGAAATCTGCAGAACCTAAAGCAATGGATTGGATAAATCCTGGAATAGCTCCGGTAAGTAAACCTTCTGCGTTTGGCAAGAAGTTAAATGTTCCTACAATAATTGCCTGACATACACCTGCTGCAATGAACAGACCAATACCTGAACCGAATCCCCATTTGGAAACAACTTCATCCAAGTAAATTACTAAAACTGCACCAATTACAAGTTGAAGGAATAACACACCGAGATAAGAATTATCAATAGGTACTAAATTTCCAGTTAATACTAAAACAGCCGCTTCAAATATTGTAAACAAAATAGATAAAAGCTTTTGTGTAGCCTGAAAGTGTGATTTATCCTTATGTGAAGAAAGATCCAAATCCAAAAGATTGGAACCAACTAACAATTGCAATACAATAGATGCAGTAACAATAGGACCAATTCCTAAAGTAAGAATTGAACCAAAACTTCCAGCCATAACTGCCCTTAATGCCGCGAAACTATCTACAGCACCAGCACTTAATCCATATAAGGGTATTTCAGTTAAGAAATAGTATAATACCAAAATAAGAGCAGTCCATTTAAGTTTTTCTCTAAAATCTTCATTGTGAACAGGAGATTTTACCTCAGGTAAAAACTTAAACAATGGCTCTAAAATTTCGAGTGATGACATTTTATTCCTCTACATAATAATTAAAAATGGAAAAACTATAATTCTATAGCTTCTCCTCCAACTTCTTCAATTTTTTCTATAGCAGATGCGGAAAATTTAGGTGCTGAAATTTTGAAAGTTTTAGTGATTTTTCCTTTAGCTAAAACTTTGTCATAACCTAATTCAGTAACATCAATTACAATAGCGTCACCATCTTTGGATGCTTTACCGCTAGCAATTAAATCATCTGCTTTTTCTTCTAAGTAACTTAAGTTAACAGAATTAACTTTTTTAATCATTTTTTGAGGTCTTTTGAAACCGTGTTTACCGAAATGATCAGGATCGTGAATTACGGTCCATGTCCAATGTTGTTTTCCAGCTCCAGCTTTACCTTTTCCACCTTTGTTACCTGCACCTCTACGTTTTTTAGTACAGCCTCCTCCGTTGGATCTAGAACCTCTAAGTTTGTTAATTTTACGTTTTGTTCTAATCATAATAAACACCTTATCTAAAGCATTCTTTTTGCAAGATCTTTAATTTCTTCGCCCCTGTAACCTAAAGATCCACCTTCGTTAATGGATAAACGGATATTTTCGTATCCTTTTCTAGGAGGGTGTAAACGGAATACAGGTTTAATACCCACATCAGCTAATTTAACTTCTGAATTAATTAAAGCTTCAGCTAATTCTGCAATATTACTGTAATCAGAATTTTCAGCTACGAATTCATCAGTAACTTTGTTATTACCTTCGATTTTACCTCTTTTAGCAATGATATCAGCTAAAAGTTCAGCGTCAATTTCACCCCAGGTAATGTAATCCTTAGACTTTTGAAGCATACCTTCAAAACTAGGATTTTCTTCAACTAATACTGCGTGGTTGATTCTGTTAAGTCTTAACATATGTAAAGTGTCAGCAACTTTTTGAATGACACCAGTAGTTCCTCTAACTCTAATAACTAAAAACATAATCATCACCAATTAATAGTTAACTCCCATTTTCTTGAGGTCTTCTTTACTTGCTTTAACTTCACTTAAAGTTTTTAATGCATCGAATACAGCGTTAGCAAAGTTAACAGTAGTTTGGGTTTGACCGAAAGATTGAGACCATACATCGTGAATACCGGCAAGTTTTAAGATGGTTTTACCAACATCACCAATTACTAAACCTACTCCTGCAGGTGCAGGCATTAAGTTTACACTTACACTACTGGTTTTACCCTGTACTTTGAAAGGTACGGTGTGTTCTCTTCCACAAACACAACCCCAATCACCACAGCCTCTTCTTACTTTTATAATATTATATTTAGCATTATCAACTGCTTTTCTGATTGCAGGACCAACTTCTTTAGCTTTACCTTGGCCTAATCCAACGTAACCATCTTTGTTACCTACAGCAACAATTACTCTGAAATTAACTTTTCTACCAGATTTATGCATCCTTTGAACTAAGTTAACATCCATTACTTCTTCTTCT
>NZ_JAZUMY010000001.1:0-1722 GCF_045603845.1 Methanobrevibacter sp. | reverse complement strand
TGGTTTGGTCCTTCACTTGTAAAACGTTCAATGAACGTAAGGCCATTGTCCGAGGCTGAAGCTCCTCATATTCATCAGATGGTTCAGGAGCTGGCTGACGCTGCTGGTGTTCCAAAACCGGAAATCGGATTGTCCGAAATCAATATTCCAAATGCATTTGCATATGGCAGATCAAGCAGAAGTGGTCATATTGCAATAACCCGCCCTATTCTGGGATTGCTTGACCGTGATGAGCTAAGAGCGGTTTTAGGTCATGAAATGGGCCATATAAAACATAATGATATGATGGTTACTGCTGCTGTAAGCGTAATACCTATGATTTGCTATTATATTGCATTATCATTCATGTTTTCAAGGAACGAAAACGGCGGAGGATTCATCATAGGTATTTTAGGTTATCTATTTTATCTGGTCGGCCAGCTTTTGGTGCTGTTCATTTCAAGAACCCGTGAATATTATGCCGATGAGGCCTCAGTTGAGTTTGGAAACAGGCCTGCAGCATTGGTGTCCGCATTATATAAATTGTCTTATGGTGCTGCCAGAACAAATGAACAGACTATTAAAGATTTAAATACAAACAGAGCATTCTTTTTTAATGACATTAATAATGGAAACAAGGATGTTCATGACTTTAAGCAAATTGACTTTGATGGCAACGGATCAATCAGTGATGAGGAATTAAGAAGATTAGCCAACGCTAATGTTAAGATATCAAAATCCAATTCTTTTTTAGAATTGCTTTCAACACACCCTGATTCATTGAAAAGAGTCAAAAGATTATCTCAATTAATGTAAAATGGTGAAAACAATGAAAATGATTTTGGATGAACGTGGTAAGAAGTATATTTTAAAGGAAGGCCAGGAATTTCAAAGCGATTTGGGAATTGTATCTGCAGAGGTATTGTCTGATGCGGAAATTGGCGATGAAGTTAAAAGCCATCTTGACCACACATTTAAAATTGTTAAGCCCAATGTAAATGATTTCATAGATTTGATGGATCGACGATGTTCCATATTAATTAAAAAGGATATTGGAACCGTTTTGGCCTACACAGGATTGGGTGCAGGTTCCAGAGTTGTTGATGCAGGAACCGGTGCCGGAGCCATTGCACTTAATTTCGGCAATGTTGTCGGCGAAACAGGCCAGGTTTATACCTATGAAATCCGTGAAGACTTCGCCGAGGTTGCAAAGAAAAATATCGATACATTCGGCATTAAAAACATTGAGGTTAAAAACAAAAATATCAAGGAAGGCATTGACGAAGACAACATTGATTTGGTATTTTTGGACCTTCCAAAGCCTTATGAGATATTTGAAGAGGTTTATGATTCATTGAATCTTGGTGGATGGCTGGTTGTATATGCTCCATATATTGATCAGGCCGAGGTTTCATATAAAGTCGCTAAAAAACTTAATTTTTATGATATTGAAATTTTGGAAACTTTGGAGCGTGGTCTTGAAGTAAGACAACAGGGAACAAGGCCTAAAACAAGAATGGTTGGACATAGTGGTTATCTACTTTTCGCACGTAAGCTATAATTCCACCACCTTTTTCTTTATTTTAGCTATCATTATTTGATGGTTTTTAACTTTTTATTTAATTTGATTAATCAAATATTTATTTTAATTAATTTTTTACACAAAACAAGTTTTTTTAAAGTATTCTATCTAAAGTTAAGGGGATTTTTCCCCTATGGTTTAATTTCAATTATATTTGAGGT